>JBILLC010000346.1:0-3524 GCA_044376275.1 Chthoniobacteraceae bacterium
ATTAATCCGCTCGACAGTCGGCTTGAGACTTTTGAGCAGACGCGCGTTCTTCGAGCCGATTACTTTTTTGAGCAGCCACTGGATCATGGGAAAATGTACGCTGATGCGTTTGGAGGTTTAGAGGAGATGGAGTGGCTTGAATGCGAACCGAGCGGATGGGAAAGTCAGAAGCGTGGGCAATCGAAGCAGAGTCAGGGGTGCGGGCAATCTGATATTTATTTTCACACCTTGTATCATTTGCTGCCGGGCTTGATCGCGGGTGTGCCGGCCAGATCCGGCGGAAGATTGGCTGGATCGAATGTCTCGACGTTCAACTCGACCAGACTGAAAAATGGGCAGCCGAAGTCCGGCAGGTTTCCACCACTGCGATCGACAATCGCAGCGATGCCTTCAACCACGCCGCCGCGTGACCTCACTATCTCGAGCGTTTCCTGAACGCGCCCGCCCCGCGTGACCACATCTTCGACAACTAAAAAACGGTCGCCGGGTTTGATCTCAAACCCCCGTCGCAGCACGAGTCGGTTCTCCTCCTTTTCCGCGAAAATATGAGGCAGCCCGAGGGAACGCGCCACTTCATGTCCAACGATTAACCCGCCCAGGGCAGGCGAGATGACGCGTTGCACACCAAGGCTGCGAACTTTCTCGGCCAGTTGCGCACACACCTCCGCGGCGATCTGAGTGTGTTGCAAGAGTAGCGCGCACTGGAAAAACTGCCGGCTGTGCAAGCCAGAGCGCAGCAAAAAATGACCATCAAGGAGTGCGCCAGTTTGGCGGAAAAGTTCTAAAGGTGTGGCCATGGTTGGTGAGAGAAATGAGTGGTGAAGCTTTGTGGTGTGAATGTCCAAACGACTATGAACCTACGGCGATTACTTCGATCTCCACACGGGATCCCCGGGGCAAGGCGGCCACCTGCACCGTCGAGCGGGCTGGAAAAGGAGCTTGAAAGTACTTTTGATACACCGTGTTCATCTCCGCGAATTGGCTTAGATCGGTCATGAACACCGTCGCCTTCACTACGTCAGCGTGGGTCATCCCATTGGCGCGCAATACCCCGCCTATGTTTTCCAGGACACGCTCAGTTTGTTCGGCGATGCCGCCCGCCACCAGTTCACCAGTGACGGGATCCAACGGGATCTGGCCGGCACAGTAGAGAGTGTTGCCGACGGCAATTGCCTGAGAATATGGGCCCACAGCAGCGGGAGCCTCCGACGAGGCAACAACTTTTCGCATAGAGCCGACCAGAGTAACACGCCCACGCGGCGTGTAAAGGACACCAAACGCACCGTTCCAGCTGAAAATGCGTCCGCACCATGCGCAGGACATCCTCTCAAGAGCATGGAAAATAGCGCATGCCTCGACCGCCCGCTGCAATCCTTTAGAGGACCTTGATTTCCCTCAACATCTGCTCGTTGGTGGGGAATTTTTTGAGGAAAAACAGCAGACGCTCAATGGCGTCCAGGGGGCGGCACCCGGCAAGACCCCGCCGCAGGAAATGAATCCTGTTCAGCAAGTCCGCAGGCACCAGCAATTCTTCGCGCCTGGTGCCCGATTGGAAAATCTCCACCGCAGGGTAAACGCGCTGTTCGGCGATTTTCCGGTCTAGCACCAGCTCCATGTTGCCCGTGCCTTTGAATTCCTGAAAGATTAGTTCGTCCATGCGGCTGCCGGTCTCAACCAGCGCGGTTGCGACGATTGTCAGGGAACCGGCCTCCTCGGTGTTCCGTGCTGCGGCGAAAAGGCGCCTTGGAATCTCTAAGGCGCGTGCATCCATCCCGCCTGACATCGTGCGACCACCGTTGGTCATGGCGTTGTTAAACGCTCGGCCCAGACGTGTGATGGAGTCGAGCAGAACAAACACATCTTTACCGGCCTCCACGAGACGCTTGGCGCGTTCGATGGCGAGTTCGGCAATCCGCGTGTGACTGCGCACATCCATGTCGTTGGAGCTGGCCATGATTTCCGCCCTCGGAACCGTGTACCGAATCTCGGTGACCTCCTCGGGGCGCTCATCGACCAAAAGCATGATCAAATGCACATCGGGATGATTTTTCACCACGGCGTCAGCGATGTGCTGTAGGAACGTCGTCTTGCCCGTGCGCGGCGGCGCCACAATCAGGCCACGCTGCCCCTTCCCAATCGGGGCCACGATGTCGAGCACCCGGGTCGTGTAACGCTCGGCATGGGTTTCCATTTTGAGCGGCTCGTTCGGATTGATGACCGTGAGTTCGTCGAACGGCGGCTGTGTGCGCGACGCCTCCGGCGGATCACCGTTGACGGTGCGGATCTCGTGCATCTGCTGGCCGCGGCCGCCCCGCCGCACATCTCCCTGAACCAGCTGTCCATCCCTCAAATTGAAACGGCGCACCATTTCCGGTGACACAAAAATGTCCGCAGGGCTTTGCACAAAATTCCGTTTTGCGTCCCGCAGAAAACCGAAGCCCTTGCCGGAAATTTCGATGATCCCTTCTCCGGGCGACAGCTCTTCCGGAGTGGGCGGAGGTAGCGGTTGGGATGAATCGCCGCCATGTTCGTGGTCTTCCCGACGTCCTCCCTGATGGCGTTCATGCCGGTCCGCGCGGTCCCCGCCGCGTTCATTTCGGTCCCCGCTGCGCTCATTGCGGTCCCCGCGGTTGCCGCGATCCTTGCGACCGCGCCTGCGGTCGTGACGGTCATGTCTGTCACGACCATCGCGGCCTTCGCGGCCTTCGCGGTTTTGCGGTCGGTTGGCATGGGGGCGTTCGCCTTGATCCTGATATGCTCCGGTGGATCCGCCTTCGCCAGGCTTTTGGGTGGAATCCGAGGCAGAGATCACAGGCGCGGAAGCCGAGGTGCCGTGCCGGTTTTCAAAGGCGGCAGCACGGATTTGAGCGGCTTGCTGGGCGTCGGGCGCGACGGCAAGCGGCGCGGGTTTGCCCTCCTGCTCCATTTGTTTGGCAACATGCAGCGGGACATACACCGGATACGGCTTGCGTTGCGGTTCGCCGCCGGTCGACTCGTCCGAAAAACGCTGATGCACGGCTGCGCTCGGAGCGCCTCCATGGGACTCGGAGAGAGGCGCAACAGGCTCATGGGAGCCAGAATTCGCGTCGTCCGAGGCGCCAGCTTTTTTACGCGGCTTCCGCGTTTTGGGCGCCTCCGCGTCGGAACTTGCGGCGATGTCCTGCGGGGCAGCGTGTTTGGGGGCAGCGGCTACCTCGTCTTGGACTTTTGGTTTGCGGGCGCGTTTAACCGTTTTGGAGGGTGCGGATGAGCCTTCTTCCGGAGTCGCATGCTCGAGTGCAACGCGGGATTTGTTTACTGGCTCGGGAGCTGAAACCGCCGCCTTGCGAACTCTTTTCGCAGCAGGCTTTGATGCAGCTTCAGGCGCTTCAGGGGCGTCCACAGCTTTGGCAGTTTTGGGTGCGGCTTTTGACCTGGACTTGGTTGCGCGTTTTGAAGGGGTTTCGAGGTTGGATTCTGGCATGGCAAAGAGAAAAAGGAAGGGGAGCTAAGCGCTGCTCGGGCTCGCGGGAGAAAGGGAGAAG
>JBILLC010000409.1:0-3089 GCA_044376275.1 Chthoniobacteraceae bacterium
GACCGCACCATACGACTCTCCTACGCCACCGGGTTGGATATCATTAAGAAAGGGTTGGATCGCTTGGAAGAGTTCTGCAAAACCCTCTAAAACCACGCCGTCAGGCGAGCATGCATGGAGGCTGTCTGCCTCCCTTCCCGCACGAAGCGGGGTGGCACAAATTATCTTGCAAATTACGGCGGCTCTGTTTTGCTCGCCGCCCCCAAATTTTAGAAAGCGCAAAACCAAACCGTCGCTGTTGGTCCTTGAGTTCTTGGTGTAAACCTCAGAGCTGCATGCGCCAAGGGAAACCCAGCGAAGCTAGTTATTCAGGCCGTTCAATCGGCCACCATCATTATGCCAGTTCGCCTCGGTCGCTTCGAAATGCCAAAGTCCCTCGTTAAAGAGGAGGCTTCCAGAACAGACACCTACGCCAAGTTCATTGCCGAGCCCTTCGAGGCCGGCTACGGGCACACGGTCGGAAACTCCCTCCGCCGCGTGTTGCTTTCCTCGTTGGAAGGGGCAGCCATCACCGCAGTGAAAATCACTGGGGCCAACCACGAGTTCCAGACACTCCCGAACGTGGTGGAAGATGTCGTCGACATCATCCTCAACTTGAAGAAGATCAAATTCAAGGCGCATGACCATGAAATCCGCAATCTGTCCATCTCTGTGAACAAAGAGGGAGTGGTCACTGCAGCGGACATCCAAGACTCCAACCAGTGTGAGGTGGTGAACAAGGATCAGGTGATTTGCACCCTGGACAAAAAAGTCAAATTTGAAGCAGAACTCGAAGTGAAAGTCGGACGCGGCTTTGCAACTGGTGACGAAAACAAGTCTCCCGAGCAGCCTATTGGAGTCATCGCTATCGACTCGATCTTCTCACCCGTCACCCGCGTGAAGTATGCGGTAGAGGCCACACGCGTTGGTCAGCGGACTGATTACGACAAACTCGTGCTCGAGATCTGGACCGATGGCCGTCTCACCCCTGAGGAATCAATGGTGCAAGCTTCGAGCATCCTGAAGCGTCACTTCGAACCGTTCTATGGGTACGATGAAAACGCTGTAGAGTTCACAGAGGAACAGCCGCAGCAAAGCCAGGAGAACCAGAAACTCAAGAAACTGCTCAACATGAGCGTCAACGAAATCGAACTCTCTGTCCGTGCCGCAAACTGCCTCAACAACGCGAATATCACCAGCGTCGGGCAACTCGCGCAGAAGTCCGAAAGCGAGATGCTCAAGTACCGGAATTTCGGGAAAAAATCCCTCAACGAAATCAAAGACAAGTTGCACCAACTTGGCCTCTCGCTGGGCATGAAATTCGAATCAGGCTTGGTAGACACCACTGTCGCCGACGCAAACTTGGCGGCGCGCTAAGCCGAAGATCCCATGAAGTCGCCGCATGATGCGGTTCCGACTACACTTAAAAAACACAACTGAACCAATCCCATGCGTCACAGACGGAATACCCCAAAACTTGGCCGCACCCAGGCCCACCGCGACGCTTTGCTTGCAAACCAAGTGATCAGCTTGATTGAGCATAGCCGCATCAAAACCACCCTTGCGAAAGCTAAAGCCGTGAAGCCCTTCGCGGAAAAGCTCGTCACCATCGGTCGCAAGAACACCCTTCATGCACGCCGTTTGGCGCTTGCATACCTTTTCCACAATCAGGCCGCGGTTCGCGCCCTTTTCGAAAAGGTCGCACCCCGCACCGCCGGTCGCAACGGAGGCTACACCCGCATTATCAAACTTGGCAGCCGCAACAGCGATGCCTCCGAAATGGCCCTGTTGGAGTGGGTGGATCAGGCTTCGGAGACTGCCGCCGAGGCGGTGGCTGTCACGCCAGCAACAGAATCCGCTCCGCAGGCATAATTTGCCGGCTCGGCATTCATTCCGAAAGACTTAAGCCAGTTCAAAAAACGCGCTCCTCGAAATGGGGAGCGCGTTTTTCTTTTATCTCACTTATCCTCAAAGATCATTGCTCGAAACGATTGCAACAACGTGGTATCATTGGGTAGACACTAACCTGGAGCCGTCGATCAATCGGTAGGTTCCACTCGCGATATTCCACCCCAAGACCTGCAGTGTGTAATCTCCGCAGAAACTACATGTCTCTTCTCATCGCTGTGGCGACGGCGGCCTTGCCGTTTTCAAGCGCTGTTGGCGAAACTGTGACGCGCGTCATCGGCTGGGGCGACAATGCGGAGGGACAACTGGCGATACCCGTGAACGTGTCAGGTCTGACTGCCGTTTCGGCGGGCGAATCGCATGCATTGGCGCTTAAAGAAGATGGAACAGTAGTGGGATGGGGGGACAACATCTCAGGACAGGCAACGCCGCCGAAGGGTCTTAAGAGCGTGGAAGCCATTGCTGCAGGGGGCTTCCATTCGTTGGCGCTAAAACGAGACGGCACTGTGGTCGCTTGGGGCCGCAACGACCGGGGGCAGTGCAATGTTCCAGCGAAATTGACCACTGTCAAAGCCGTTGCGGCTGGCTACAACCACTCGCTTGCACTCAAATACGACGGCACCGTGGTGGCTTGGGGGGACAATCTTTTCGGGCAATGTGGCGTTCCCGCGGACTTGATCGATGTAGGCGCAGTATACGCATCAGGCAACTGGAGCGGAGCGCTCAAATCAACGGGCTTTCTGGCGAATTGGGGTAACATCAATGACGAACCGCTCGTGCCGCCGGATTTTGCGATGGGCGATAGAGTTGCCTCCAACAGCGAACACGGAATCACCCTCAAGGCAAACGGCCTCTTGAGCGGTTTCGGCAAGAACTCAAAATGCCAAACCAACATTCCCGACGGTATTCGAAAGGCCATCGCCGTCGCCGTCGGCAAAGGATTCTCGCTCGCTATCATCCAACTGGAAAAACAGGAGATCGACTTCAAACCAATTGGCGGAATCATTTTTAAAAAAACTCCAATCCCACTCATCGCGGAGTCCTCCGCCAAACTGCCTGTAAAATTCCAAAGCCTCAATCCATCGATCGCCGACGTATCCGACGGCAAGCTCGTGTTGCACCAGTCTGGTGTGCTCTCAATTTCCGCGAACCAAGAGGGCAACAACCAATACGGCCCCGCGAAGGCCATACAGATGGTCAAA
>JBILLC010000347.1:0-3507 GCA_044376275.1 Chthoniobacteraceae bacterium
CCCCCAAGACTGGTCGGCCCAGATGCCGCCAAGCACCGTGCCAACTAAACTGAACAGCGCTGCGAAGCATATGATGCCGTAAACCATCTTCGAAAGCGCTTTCGCCAACTCCTCGTGAAGTGACTTTGTAAAAAATCCAAGCATCACATACAGGGCTGCGAGCAGGCCGGCTACAAAGGTCGCAGAGTAGCCAAGCGTCACGATCACCACATGGGTGGCCAGCCAGAAGTTCGTATCCAGAACCGCCTGCATCATCTGCATCGTATCACCGCCCAACGAGAGATGATGCGCAATGATCAGGGTAAGAAACCCGGCGCTGGAAGACACCATGATCCCCACTCCATTCTTCCAAGCTCGCTCTAGAAGAAGCCCAAGACAGCACGCGCCCCAGCCGATGAACACAGCGGAGGAGTACAAATTGGTCACAGGTGGCCTGCCCTCAAGGACCATCCGGTAAACCAAGCCTGCGGTGTGAACGAGTAAGGTTGTGATTGTGAGTAAATGACCTGTGCGGCGCAGGCCTGCGAAAGAGGATGGCGCCAGAGTGAAGATCAGGGCGCAAAGCCCCGCCATTACGTAAAGCACCATGGATTTGTAGAACGGCTCCAGATGCGTGAAGGTTTGTTCGCGAACACACTTCTGCAGTGTCCCGTGCTCCATGTAGTTGAGATCTTGAAGGTACGCCTCGAGTGCAGCAGAGAATGCCACCGGGTCGTTCGCCCGATACGCTGTGCCCATCCTTGCATACGCTTGTACGGAGGACGAAATTTCTTCTCCGCGCGCGATGTTGAAAATGGCTTCCCCAAGCTTGGTCCACTGCCGTCCAGACTCGCTGGTCGGATTTTTTACCGGGGCGATGACTAGCGGCGGATCAACCTGATTCATCACTGTTGCACGCTGTAGCTCATTGACGAGCTTGCTAAGCACTGCCTCGTTGTGCGGTTGTCCAGACTGCTGCAACTTCGCGGCCTCTCTGCCAGCAGGGACGGCATTGATGAAAGACTGCAGCTCCTTCTCCCAGTTCTGCGCATTCTGCGGTTGCACGGTGTTTTGCAGCTTCATGTAAAGGCTCACGCCATTCCAAAGCTGAAGCACCGCACGATCAAATGCCGTTCGGTTCGCCTGATCCAAGCCCTGCGCGCGCCGGGCCTCATCGCGCAACGCCTCCATCTTCGCAGTGACCTGTTTCCACGAAAAATGTTTGCCGTCGTTTTGCTGTGCCGGATCAGGTTCCAACGGAAGGGATAAAAGTCCTTTAAGGTCTGTGTTGACGATTCGAAACACCGGCAGTGTGTCTGCCAATTCCTGGTTGAAAAACATCTCAAGCATCCATTGCGATGCGGAAAGAATTTTCGGTCCCTTCCACCAATCCATCCAGGGTTGTGTATTGAGCGTTTGTTTTTCCCGGAGTTGCAGCAGAGTGTTTCTGGCAACCGAATCCAGCGGTTGGGTGCGTCCGCCCGAGAGGCAAGGTAGGCTTCCAAAACGGTTCGCAGGAATCTGGTCCAGTTTGTCTTTTGGGGTACGCCAGGATGAGAGAATCCAGAGTCCGCAGGTGGCTGCGAAGAGGAGTGGAAGATGTTTTTTCATCGCAAGGAAGTGTGGCTGTGGAGCGGGGCGGAAATGAATTCGATGCCGGAGCGGATCACGTGGCGATGAAGAAAACTTCATGCCGTGCGTTGGTGTCACGGCGTCGCCGTTGCGCTCGTGTCAGGTGCATTCTCCCGCTCCTTTGAGTGCGTTTGGCGAGGCTTGGAAAGGAAACCAAAAAGATGATAGAGAAACTGCCAGAGCATTCCGAGCGAGACGATTGCGCAGCCGAGATAAGGCGTGATCCAGCTCGGGTTTTTCACAACCTGAAGTGAACTTGTGCCCTTGCCTCCGTTCAGCTCACGGCGACCCATCTGGTGTTGATAGAAGGTCAGTCCGCCGTAGCGAAGCGGATTGTTCATGGAGATGTCGATCTCACGCCTCTCCGACTTGGTTGCGTGTTCCAGGCGCACCCGGCTTTGAAAATTCTTTGGTATATCTGTTCCAGGGTAAACGTCATTGGTGGTTTTAAGAAGCGTCAGCGAGAATGGTTGCTGATAAATTTGTCTGCGCAGTGAGAGGCGAAAAGTCTTGCCGTCCACGACCACCTCCTGCGGCTTGAACCAAGGGGAGAAAACCCAGGTCCCAAGCGAGGCGTCTTTCGTAAGGAGCTCCACTTTTGTGTAAGGATCGTTGCGTTGATCCATCCCACGCGCCGGAGGCAGGGGGTTAAGAAGGGCATTGCTGCCGGCTCCTTGGGATGCGCAGCCCGGAAGGGCATCCAGTGGCAGCGGTTTGCCCGCGGCAAGCTGAGCTGCCGTGTATTTGCGGGCCAGCGCCTGTGAGCTTGCCGCTTCCATCGGGGGTATCATCTGGAAAGAACGCAGCATTTGCTCGCGGAACATCGTCTTGATCCGCTCCCTGAACTTTGATTCCCGACCGGGGTCAGCTGCGATTTTTTTAGCGGATGATACGATGTCTGGATCCTTCTCCCCAAACTCTTGCAGAGCCGATCGCCAAACCGCCATGCGGCCGTCGTTTTCAAGCGCTCGCTCAGCCTCTGATGGAATGGACTCCGCTGAGC
Organism: Chthoniobacteraceae bacterium; assembly: GCA_044376275.1. GTDB lineage: Bacteria > Verrucomicrobiota > Verrucomicrobiia > Chthoniobacterales > Chthoniobacteraceae > Chth-196. The sequence goes on from JBILLC010000347.1 coordinate 2,615, forward strand.
CGTAACGCGACTCGAGCATTCCAAGCGCTGTCATTTGCATGGATGCCGCCTCCTTGATAGACGCATGTGAATAGACTTCGCAGTTTGCTCCTTGCTCCAGAACCCGGATACGAAAAGGTAGTTCGGCGTTAGAAAGCTCCTTGCCGGCGACGAGGGCTGGTTCCAGAAATGAAACCACCCTTTCCCTTCCGGACTGGTCTGAGGGCAGGAACGCCACCAACTCGATGTCCCGATGCGACTCGGATTCCGCGCGCGTCTCACCTTCCATGAAGCTGATGAAGCTCTCGCGAGAAAGCAGGTCCGTTGCGAGCTGTCCAAGGAGTAAAAGGATGATGCCAGCGTGGGTCAGGTGGATGCCCGCCTTGCTCCACTTCATTTGGAACCGTTGGAGGTGGGCCGCGATAAGGTTGATGAGAAGAGAGAATCCCAGGGTGTAGCCGCCCGTGAAAATGGGGGGTACCCACCATGCATCACCGCTGCGCTTCAGAATGAGGTAGCTCTTAAACCAGCGGGTTTGCGCCTCCCAGAGACCTTCGTGAACTTGGGCGAGAGTCCCAAGGAATACAAGCAACGTGCTCAACACCAGCAGGACAACGGTGAGCTTCAAGGAGGCGAGAATTTTCCAGAGACGGTTACTCATGGGTAGGACGAGAGGGTGGTCGGGGTAGCGTTCGAGTCTGTCACCCAACAAGCAATCCTCCAGCTAAAACAAATCTTAGCAACACCCAGCCGTCTGCCAACAAGCCAAAGTACCTGGCTTGCTTCCGCGGGCAAGAACGGCAGCGCATCAGAGTCCCGAATCCAATGGAAAGTGACGGCTTATGGGGCAGCGCTGCCTGCCGGTTGTTCGGTTGACTTAGGAACTTTAGGCGCCGCGGATGGTTTGGGCCGCG
>JBILLC010000348.1:0-3505 GCA_044376275.1 Chthoniobacteraceae bacterium
GACGATGAAACGGCGGGTCTGCTCCGCTGCGTTGTTGAGCGCTTCATAACTCACCCCGCATGTCAAAGCGGCGTCACCTGCCACGCACACCACATGCTCGTCCCCACCTCGAAGATCACGCCCCACAGCCATTCCCAAGGCAGCAGAAAGTGCAGTGCCCGCATGCCCCGCGCCGTAACAATCATGCTCACTCTCACTCCTCAGAAGAAATCCATTCAACCCCTCGTATTGACGGATCGTGTCGAAACGTGAGCGCCGACCCGTGAGCATTTTATGAACGTAGCCCTGATGCGATACGTCAAAAACAAACTTGTCGTTCGGCGTTGAGAAAACCCGATGCATCGCAATGGTAAGTTCAACGACGCCGAGGTTCGGCCCTAAGTGCCCGCCGACTGATTTCGGATTATCCGCTGAGAGCACACGCACCAATTCATTCCTCACCTCCTGCGCGAGTTGAGGCAAATCTCGCTCTGCGAGCTTCTTCACATCCGCAGGAGAATTGATGGTTTCGAGTAGGTTTTTAGCCATGAATCAAATGGTTGTAGGGCTTACTGTTTGAAAAACCCAGAATTTCCGAGCCTCGCCAACGAGAATTGGCGAAAAAATTGGCAGAATCGTCACGCCTTAAAATAGGCTGACATCGTCAAGTGACGAAGGTGTCGCGGACCGTCGAGGAGTAGAGACCGGAGCGGGTCTCACCGGCGGTGCCGAGGCAGCGGTCGGATCAAATTCAGTTAACTCTGCCTCACCGCTGGCACCGCGAGCAATTAGTTCGATCCTACGTTCCGCCGAATCAAGACGCTGCTGGCATACTTTAACCAAACGTGTACCTTCCTCGTAGCGCGCAAGCAGGTCTTCCAACACAAGTTTGTCACCCTCCATCTCGCCAACAATCTGCTCGAGCCGCTCAAGGGCGATTTCAAAAGTTGGTTCCGAGGTTTTTACAGAGGGCTTAGCCATGGTGATGGAGAGTTAGGATCCCTTGACGTTAATTCCGATCGATCGGGTGCTATGGATGGCCGCACATTTTACTCGCGGGCAAATCTTGAAAAGGCGGGAAGGTCAACGTACGTCACTGCGATGAGGAAGCCTTTGCGCCGAGATTGCGGGCGAACTTCCGGGTAAGGCCTGCCCGGTCCAGTAATCCATCACACCGAGTGTAGTGAACCTGAATACGAGTGCTTTGGCTTCCTCCATTTCGATCCCAGTTCGCTTCGCGATGGAAAGAAGAGATTCCGCCCCGTTCACGCGCGCAGCGAAGCGTGACTCAATGTCAGAAAGACGTAGTCGTTCGATAAGCGATGCCCCCTTGCGAGTGTAAACCGGGGAGCCATTAGAATCGATCCGCATTCCAACTGGTAGTTGGCTTGTCTGAAGTTGACGTAAACTCACGAGCACCCAGTTGTCGGCATCTTCTCCCGAGGCAGGAAATTTCTCTGCGAATTCGGGTAGCACATCCATACGCTCAAACTCGAAAGGAACACGTCCCGCAGTCCAGAGAGAGGAGAAAAGACGGTGGCTGTGTTCACGAACCACCGGAACCACGTCTTCCTGAGGTATGAGCCCACGCATGCCGAGGTATAGAAAAAGTGGGCAACCAGACACCTCTTGAGCTTCGCTTGCCTCAACAATTTGCCCCAGAGTAGCCCCGTCTAGTACCGCAGGCGATTCTCGGCAATAAAGGGCGCAATTCCGGGTCGAAGCGAAAACAAATCTCCCCCTGTTGACGTACAGCTCGATTGGAAAACGGTTTACAAAAAACCGCAGCACCCCAGTTAACCTATCGCCAAAAGCCATCTGCAAAGCGGCCTGAGTTTGAAAAAATCCAGTATGCCCACTGAATGCAGCGCGCGCTTGATCGTAGAAAGGTAAGTTGCGTGAAGGTGGTGACAAGGGGCGTGGCAATGCGACCACTTTGCCCATAATCTCCGCCATGGTATCGTATAGCACGGGACGTGGCAGCACCCTGCTGACATTCTGATACAGATCCTCGATTAAGTCCGCCTCGCCCGTTTGGTTCACGAGGTAAACTGGGATACGGGCCGTTGAATGATCACTCAAGAGCCTCATGCAAACTGCTTCAGCGCGCAAGTCAGGGAGTGAGTCCGAAAGCAAAATCAAGTCGGGCTGCGCCACATGCATCCTTGCAAACGCATCCAATCCCCTCTGCGCAAACAAGACGTCGACAGATGCACCAGGGTACTGGCGAGCCAGCACAGTTTCAGCCAGCTGTGCCATGGCTGGGGTATCGTCAATTACGAGGATCTTCTGAAACATGAACGGGGTGCGAAATTCGGCGTGCGCGAACCCCGAGACCCTAGGCGATTGACGCACTGGGTCAAGGCTACTCCTACCACCGACCGCGGTTTTTGGGGAGGTTGAAACCCTGAAGTTCCACTCGTATCGCCGCCGCCGCCGTGTTTTGCTTTGCACTTTGCTGGGCTCCCCCTAGCGTTCTCGCCCCGTGCAGCTGGAAAAACGGCTGATGCCAAAGCGGATCAAACTACTTTTAACCACACCAAACCCAAATCTTTCGACCATGGCCAACACCATCTTAGTAGGCGCTCAGTGGGGCGATGAAGGCAAAGGCAAGATCATTGATTTCCTGACCGAAAGTGCGGAAATCGTCGTACGCAGCCAAGGCGGAAACAACGCCGGCCATACAGTCATTGTCGGAGGCAACAAATACGTCCTCCACCTTATCCCCTCCGGGATTCTCCGCCCGGGAACTAAATGCGTCATTGGAAATGGCGTCGTGCTCGACCCCATCGCCGTCGCGGGCGAGATCGATGGGCTAAGGGCGAAAGGGGTGTCGGTGACCCCTCAAAATCTCATGATCAGCGATGCCGCTCACTTGGTCCTGCCTTACCACCGGCACTTGGATGAGGCTCGGGAAATCGCCAGAGGTGCAGCCAAAATCGGAACCACCAAGCGCGGCATCGGGCCCGCTTACGGCGACAAAATCGCCCGCGTCGGCCTCCGGATGGCGGATCTACTGAATCCGGCTGTGTTTGCCGGAAAGCTCGCAACTCGTTTGGCAGAAAACAACGAGACCTTGGCTCGCCACGGGATTGCGCCGCTCGGCTTTGATGAAACCCTCGCCCAACTACTGGCGGCGGGGAAATCCCTCGCCCCGTTCGTTGGGAACACGGTGGTTTTCCTCCATAAAGCGGTACAGGAGAGGAGGAAAATGCTTTTCGAGGGGGCGCAGGGCACTTTCCTCGACATCGATCATGGAACCTACCCCTATGTGACATCCTCCAACACCACTGCGGGAGGCGCCTGCACCGGCTCGGGGGTACCCCCGCACCGCATCGATTCGGTTCTCGGGGTCATGAAAGCCTACACGACTCGTGTCGGCGAGGGACCTTTTCCAACCGAGGACCAAGGGTTGGGAGACATGCTGCACGGAATGGGGCGCGAGTTCGGCTCCACGACCGGACGGGCACGCAGGTGCGGATGGTTTGATGCTGTCGCAGTTCGTTACGCTGGAATGATTAACGGG
>JBILLC010000349.1:0-3498 GCA_044376275.1 Chthoniobacteraceae bacterium
CTTAAGTCCTGGTGGGAATAAAAATCCATCCCAGAGCAAGGTGCAGCTTCAATCCACGGAATTCAACCAAGGCAAGTTCGCTCCGATGATAGTCGGGACAACCCCGTCCAAAAACCTCCCCTCGCAATCGACAACCGGACTGCGTAGATTTACGCCTTTTCAATCACCCTATGTCTAGCATTTGGAATCTTGCCCACCCTTGGCTGCGCGATCTAGTGGCGTACGAACCGGGAAAGCCAATTGAGGATGTGGCTCGTGAACTTGGTCTCGAGCCGTCTCAAATCATTAAACTGGCTTCTAACGAAAACCCGCTTGGCCCTTCACCGAAGGCACTCGAAGCTATGCACGCAACTCTCGAGCGCAGCCATTTTTATCCAGATGGCGGTGGATTTTATTTACGCGAAGCCATTGCAGATAAAATGGCCCTGAAACGTGAGAATGTGATTCTTGGCTGCGGTTCCAACGAGATCATAGAGTTCATCGGCCACGCGTTCCTCAAGCCGGGTGATGAGATTGTGACATCGCGTCACGCGTTCGTGGTGTATAAACTGATGGCTAAACTGTTTGGCGCAATCACCATTGAAGTTCCGGATCCCGGCTTTGCACATGATTTGGAGGCAATGGCCGATGCCATCACTCCAAAAACACGAGAGGTATTCATCGCAAATCCAAACAATCCCACGGGCACTCTCGTTTCACAGGAAGAGATCGATACTTTTATGGCACGTGTGCCGGACCACGTTGTGGTCGTGTTCGACGAGGCGTATCACGAGTTTTTAGACAATCCTCCGGACACGCTAAAGTTTGTTCGAGAAGGCAGAAACGTTGTGGTGCTGCGGACTTTTTCAAAAATACAAGGACTTGCAAACTTGAGGATCGGATATGGACTCGCAAAGCCGGACTTAATTGAAGCACTTCAAAAAACAAGACAGCCCTTTAATGCTAACGGGATTGCCCAAGCTGGTGCCCTCGCTGGACTTCAAGATGAGGCGCACCAACTCAAGACGCGCCAGATCACGCATGAAGGGCGCGCAGTGATTCAGTCGGCGTTCAAACGGATGGGACTAGAGTTCGTGCCGAGTCACGCAAACTTCGTTCTGGTGAAAGTTGGCGATGGAAAGGCGGTTTTCCAAACACTCATGCGGCAGGGCATCATCGTGCGCGACATGACTGCGTACGGCTTACCGGAGTGGATTCGCGTTTCAATTGGGACAGCTGAACAGAACGAGCGCTTTCTATCCGCTCTTAATGGTTGTGTGTCGCAGGTAGCCTAGCTTGCCTCTGAGTGCAGCGTGGAAGCAGTCGCACCTTGCCAGCAACTTCACCCACAGTTTTGCCAGGAGCTCAATGGACGCAATCGCTGCAATCGCAACACCGCCCGGTCAGGGCGCAATCGCGGTTTTGCGCGTATCGGGTCCTGAGGCGATCGAGGTTGCCAGCCGCGTATTCAAGGGAAAGCGCGAGGTAAGCAAACTCGAATCTCGGGTTCAACACCTCGGGATCATTTGCGATCAAGACACGCGAATCGATTCGGTTTTACTCACGGTTTTTCGAAAACCATCGAGTTTTACCGGTGAGGACGTGGTTGAAATCGCGTGTCACGGCGGCGTGCTCGTCACGCGCAGAATTCTCGAACTACTGCTGCGCAGCGGCGCTTCTCCCGCAGGTCCCGGAGAATTCACTCGGCGCGCGTTCCTCAATGGAAAACTAGACCTGACTCAGGCGGAGGCCATCATGGATCTGATCGGAGCCAGCAGCGACCGGGCATTGCGGGCAGCTGCAGAGCAGCTTGAAGGGAGCCTTGGCACGCAGATTCGAGCGCTGCAATCAGATTTGCTCGAGCTGCTTGCACACGTGGAAGCCTACATTGATTTTCCCGAGGAAGACATTGCCCCTGACACAGGGATCGCGTTGCTTCAAAGACTAGAAGCGATTCTTGAGACCATGAAGTCGCTGCTTGCGAGTGCTTCTCAAGGACGCCTCATTCGTGAGGGCGCACGAACCGTGATATCAGGACCCCCGAATGCTGGAAAAAGCAGCCTTCTCAACTGCCTTCTTGGGTTCGAGCGCGCCATTGTAAGCGCAACTCCAGGAACAACGAGGGACACGCTTGAAGAATCAATTATTCTGAGAGGATGGTCTTTGCGGCTTGTGGATACGGCGGGCCTCCGCGACTCACCCGATCCGATTGAACAGGAGGGCATAAGTCGAGCGTTGCGGCAGCGAGCGGAAGCCGATGTGATTTTACACGTTCAAGACGGCGCATCGCCGAGGCAAGAGAGCAAAATAGAGGAGAGCCGCTGCAAAGCATCACTTGGCGACAAGGAGATTCTAATTCTGAACAAGAGCGATGTCGCAGAGCATCCGTCCTGGACAGGCTATTCCGCCATTCGTATCAGCTGTCTATCGGGGGAGGGATTGCAAAAATTAGAGGAAGCCATCGACGAAAAACTAATCGCCGCCTTTGGCACAGGTCATCAAACGGAGTGCAGCGGATTTTTAGCCATCAATGCGCGTCACCAAGACTGTGTGCGGCGGGGCGTTGAGCTAATTGAGGCTGCAAAGGCGGGGATGGAGGGGTGTATATCGCCGGAGTTTGTTGCGGAGGAACTTCGCGCCGCACTGCACGCACTTGGCGAAATTGTGGGCCAGACCGATACAGAGGATTTGCTGGGACGGATTTTTGGCGCGTTTTGCATTGGCAAATGATTCCCCTGCCCTGTTGCCTGCGCGTGTGGAGATGATTACGATTCGAACCATGAAACAACCAGCTCCGTCGTTCGCCGCTGTGGTAGTGCTCACCGTGCTTGCCTTGCCAGTTCAGTCGGTTGCCGCCGACCCGTTAAAAGCTGAATCGGGCGGTTTCTTGAACGCATTCAAACAGAAGATGACCCCAAAAGACCTGACTCCAGACGAGGCCGAACGCATACTTAAGCTGCAGCCAGAAATCGTGATCCTCGACGTGCGGACGTCCGAAGAGTTTGCCCAAGGACACATACCGGGCGCAGTCAACCTCGACTTTTTCGCTCCTGGCTTTGCCGAAAAAATGAAGGAATATGAGGGCAAGTCAGTACTCGTACACTGCGCTTCCGGTGGCCGAAGCAGCCAGACGGTGAGCCTTATCAAGGACAGCAAATTTACCGCAATTTACCATCTCAAGTCTGGCTTCACTGGGTGGCAGTCAGCAGGAAAAAAAGTGACGCGGTAATCTCAAAAGCCAACGATCGCCGCCGGGTGCGATGCATGGCCTCACTCGAGCGATGAAACGCCGGAGATCATGATTCGGATGCGGAAGTCGACTAGCCCGAGGAGCCTCTTGGAAAAACCCGAGGCACTTGATACGCCCGCCAGGATGATTTGCCCGCCAGAACGTTAGCGAACCAATCCAAGAGTCTTAAAAATGTTCATCGAGACCACCACTCTCCGGCCCGGGGTTTTGGGGACTTCGTGGTTCAAGATACCTGGGAAAAGGACCAAGAGATCGTTCTGAGGCTGCAC
>JBILLC010000351.1:0-3496 GCA_044376275.1 Chthoniobacteraceae bacterium
GAGAATCTCGGCACGATATCCCTCACCTTGGGGCAGTGGGTCGATATCAAGCTGGAGTTCTACGAAAAGTCGGGAGACGCCGTCGCGCGTTTGCTCTGGTCTGCAACGGGGGTTCCCAAGCAGGTGGTGCCGGCAGTTCAGTTGAGCGATGAATAATGGCGGGCTGAGATTCGTGTCGCGCTAGGCGGGTGGGGGGACTGGTGAATGCCGGCCCCCCTTTTCCGTTTTGCGCTCGGCAGGGCGCACACCCGCCTTCCTCCTGATCCCTGAGTGATTTGCCATCTTTGAGTGGTTTCCTTGTGAAACGAGTTAAATGAAATGTGGTTTTGGACCGACTCTTCGAGGTGCCCAATCCTCTGGTTGAATGGGCCGGAATATGAAGGGCGCATTTAAGAAAACAGCATTGAATCCTCTGGTAGTCGGCACCATTCACTCAAATGGTGCACTCAAACGCGCCCTGAGACTGAAAGAGGGGGCGGTTGATATTCTGGAGCTACGGGTCGACGCTTTTGCCGAAGACATCGGGGTCCTAGAGAAGGCGATTCCCAAGCTGCCAGCACCCCTGCTTTTGACTGTGCGACATTCAAAGGAAGGGGCGATGGGGGTGCTAAACCTCGCGAAACGAAGGGAATTGTTTAGGCAGTTTTTGCCGCTTTGTGAGTGGGTGGACGTGGAGTTGCGATCGCTTGAGCTTCTTCATGGTGAAATTTCCAGCGCCAAAGCGATGGGGGTGAAGATTGTCGTATCTGATCACCATTTTTCCGGAACGCCGGCGATGGGGGTTCTTCGGCGCCGACTGAAGTTGGCGCAGCGTGTGAACCCGGATGTTTTGAAAGTTGCGGCGATGGCGGAAACGCCTGGAGATCTTGGACGCCTGCTTGATTTGCTTCTTGCCGGGCCTCGGAATCGGATGGCGGTGATGGGCATGGGTGCGCAGGGAAAGGTGTCTCGGTTGCTTCTGGGAAGCTGTGGCTCGGTTTTGAATTACGGGTACCTGCACGAGGCGGTGGTGCCAGGACAGTGGGAGGCGACAGTTTTGAAGGCTAGGTTAGGGGAGCTGGTTTTAAGTGATGGGGCTCGGTGTAAGGAGTAAAAGGTCTAGCGAAAATTTTCGTTCGCTCCTGAAATGCTGACTAATCACTTGAAACATTTCCTTTATGGAAAGATTAATGAAAGTTCTCGATCGAAACTTAACGCGGTAGGGTACGAATCCTGCTGAAAACCCGACAAACGACCCCACAATCATGGCTGGAATACAACTCACAGGACTGGCTTCGGGAATGGATTGGAAGACCACTGTCGAGCAGTTGATGAAGATCGAGCGGATCCCGCAGGATGCCTTGAAGGCGAAAAAAGCGGCTCAGGCGGACAAACAGGCTGCGCTGGACAAGATCAAGGCCTCCGTCACCACACTGAGGACGGCGGCTGCCGCGTTGAACATGGCGGCATCATCTTCCACACGATCTTCGAAGATGATTTCCAGCAGCTCAGGTGGAGTTGCCTTGTCGAATCCAGGGTCCGTTTCGACGACTGACGGTGCCGTAGCGGGAACGTATGATGTGGTGGTAAGTCAAGTGGCCACGCCGTCAATCATTGAGGGCGTGGTGGGTAAATTGCGAAACGCAGCGACGGAACTCGTTCTGAGTGACTACGGTGTGACAGAGGGGGCAACCGTCACCATCAATGGTCAACAGTTGGTCATCGACGCAGCTGACCTTCAGTTGACGGTGGAGCAGTTTTTAACAGGCGAATTGGCGGTGCCGCCCAGTTACGATTACACCCAAGGAAACCTTGAGTTTGCAGTGACGCCTCCTCTGGGCAGCGCCAGTGATAAGGGAAATGTTCTCGGGCTTTTAGGGCTGAAGGAGAGTTCCGGAACTTGCTCTCAAATCATTCCGAACGCCGCGCTTGCCAAGCTAAATACCAAGCTGGCGGCAACCTCTCTCTCAGACCTTGGATTGAGCGGCAGCCTGACAACCCAGATCAACGGTGTCACCATTTCTCTGGATAGCGGAAGCACCTTGGGTGCACTTACATCGGCCATCAACAGTTCGGCTGCTGGTGTGACTGCTTACATCGATGCGAGCAAGCGGCGTCTGGTGATTACAAGCACCGAGCCGACCACTTCTCCGGTTTCCATCGAGTCGACGGATTCGGTCATGCAAGCGCTTTTAGGAAATCCGATCCCCAACTCCACTCCAGGCTCAGCCGCTGAGTACACTGTCTCGAGGAATGGAAGGTTGGTTGGATCTTCGACTTCCTCCTCGAACTCAGTCGACCTGTCCGCCCACGGGCTCGGAGCGACTGTTCTTAAGTTTTCTCAGACAGGCTCTTACAAGTTTGAGGTGGTTGGTGAGACCCAGACCCGCGATAAGATCGACACCTTCATCAAAGCCTACAACGATCTTCGAACTCTCGCTGGGGATTTGACGAAGACCACGATTGCATCCGATGGGAAGGTCACCGCGAGCGTATTAAGCGGGAATCGAGATGTGCAAAATCTTCTTTCCTCGATTCGGTCGCGGATTTTCAGCCCAGTGAAGGATCCCGGAGGTATTTATGCAGACATCGCTGACGACGATGGCAGTGGGAATTACACGGGCCTTGGTTTGGATTCGATCGGGATCGGTTTCAACCGAGATGGTGTTTTAAGTGTTACGAGTGAATCCAAACTGACTACTGCGCTTAGTCAGACTCCGTCCAAGGTTAATGCATTATTCTCTTCGGGAGCTAGTTCCGTGCTTGGTACGGGGTCCGCTGGGAGTACGGAGATGTCGGTCTCGAGCACCCGAAACTTGTTGGCGGGACAGTTGGTGTCGGGTGCGGGGATTCCCTCCGGCACGACGATCCTAACCGTCGGTACGGGAAAAATTACCCTCAGCAATGCACTGACAAGTTCTGTGAGTAGTTCGAGTGTCTATCTTCCGGTCGCAAATCAGGGTGTCGCCGTTCGACTTGGAGGACTGCTCTCACTCACCTTGAGCACCACGACTAGCGAGCCGGGGCTTTTTAAGACGGCTTCCTCGGCGGTCACCAGTGAAACCAACTCAATCCAGAAGCAAATTGAGGCGATGGAACGGCGGATTCTGGCCCGACAGAAGCAGTTGGAGGCAAGCTTCATAGCGATGGAGAGGGCGCAGTCCCGCTCGCAAAGCCAGCTCTCACAGCTCAGTAATGCTTTTACAAACACAAAATGACGCCGCTCTTTCGCAATCTGTTTAATATCTCGCTGGTGGGTTTGCTGTTAGTGGCGTGCCGCACAGAGACCAAGCGCTACCCCACCAAGAGAGGCCCGGAGGCTCCGCAAAACTGGTTCTTGCCCAGCGGACCAGGGCGTCCTCTTCGACGGGTGGCCATGCTGCCGGTCTGGAACGAGCGCTTCACAGAGGGTCTGCTAAAGGATGTTGACTATGCCTTTAGCGAGGAGCTTTCCAAAAAAGCGCTGTTTGAGGTGGTGCCCATCACCAGGGGGGATTTAGAGGGATTGATCGGTGTG
>JBILLC010000352.1:0-3492 GCA_044376275.1 Chthoniobacteraceae bacterium
CCAGATTTCCACCTTTTTCGAGAAAAGACGCGCCCTTTGGGACGACTGTGGGTGCGGTTGGGATGGGTTGACCAGCCTGATTGCCGTCACTGCATCACTTACAAAATGCGGAATGCCAGATCTCTAAAGTCTGTCTGCCATAACATATCAAACTTGCGTTTTTGTCAGGTTTACCAGACCATAAGCACATGGCCTCCCTCGACTCGCTTCCTATCCCCGTCGGACACGCCCTCCGCAAGCTTGGACGCGATCTCGCGCTTGCCCGCCGCAAACGCGCCATTTCCACCGCCGACATGGCGGCTCGGCTCTTTGTCAGCCGCGACACCCTCTGGCGGCTCGAACGCGGCGATCCTACGGTGTCCGCTGGCACCCTCACCACGGCCCTCTTCGTCCTGGGTCTGCACGAGCGTCTCGCAAACCTCAGCGCGCCATCCGCCGACGAGCTGGCTCTCAGCCTCGATGAACAGCGCGTCCCTAAAAAGATCCGTACCCGAAAATGAGCCTCGAGGTCCACATTGATTGGGCAGGTGAAACCCTCCTCGCCGGGCGCCTTTTTTCCGCGGAGCGTGGCGGCGCTGTATCGTTTCAATACGCCCGCGAATGGCTGCTGCGCCCAGACCGCTTTGCGCTCGACCCAACGTCCCTGCCGCTGCATCCCGGCATGCAACACAGCGCCAACTTGTTTGGAGGTATTCAAGACTGCGGACCGGACCGCTGGGGCAGGCGCCTCATCGAACGCGCTGTCCGCAGGAAGGTGCTCGCTCAAAAACCCTTTCGCGAAGTGGACTATGTCCTCGCACTCGACGATCACTCCCGAATCGGCGCGCTGCGGTTCCGATCCGGCCCCGGGGAACCTTTTCTCTCACCGTCGCTTGGTGTCGTTCCGCCTCTGTTTCGACTGGCCGCATTGTTGCGCGCGGCTGAGGCCATTCACCTTGAAAACGAAACCGCCGAGGACCTTCGCTTTTTGCTCGGCGAAGGCTCACCTCTGGGCGGCGCGCGTCCGAAATCCGCAGTGCGTCGGGACGAAGGCGGGCTGGCCATCGCCAAGTTCCCCAAGCCGGATGATACACGCGACATTGGAGCCGGAGAGACGCTCGCACTGCAGACCGCCCGCAACGCAGGCATCCGGACGGTGGAATCCCAGCGCGTGACGGTCGGCGCCTCCAGCGTGACGGTCATTGCCCGCTTCGATCGGGAGGGTGGACAGCGCATTCCTTTCATCTCAGCCGCTAGCTTGCTTGGACTCGAATCCAGTTCCCCGGGTTCCTACACCCTGATGGCTGATGCGATCCGGCGTTTTGGAGATGCGGTCACGGAGGACTTGATCGAGCTATGGCGGCGGATGGTTTTTTCGCTCCTTGTGAGCAACTGTGATGATCACTTGCGCAACCACGGGTTTCTCATGCGCAAGCCAGGGCGCTGGAGTCTTTCCCCGGCTTATGACCTCAATCCGGTTCCGGAAATCGAAAGGGCCCGGATAAACCAAACGCCTGTCTCGGAGGAACACGGGGAGTCCGGCATTGCGGTTGCGCTGGAGGTGGCCTCGCGCTTCGGCTTGAAGCCGCCCATCGCGCGGAAAGTTCTTGGCGAAGTATTTGCCGCGGTCCGCGGCTGGCGGGACACGGGCAAGGCGCTCCGGCTCAAAGCAGGCACACTGAACGCGTACGCCAGCGCATTTGAAAATCCTCTCATGGAGGAAGCAGCCCGGCTGCTCAAACCAGCACTCAATCGCTGAAGTGTTTTTAAGTCGATGTGGGGAGACCATTCCCTTCGATGAGCTGACTTGCGTGCTTCCCCTGAGGTGCGGGATTTGACGCGCCCGCACCTTGATTGCACCGAGTGCACGATACCGGGAGGTGCTGCGCGAGGGTTGCTGGTTGTTCCCTACTTGGATTTGGAATATGCTCTGCGCGATGAGCGATGTGACGCAGACCTTGGGGGCCGAAATTCAATCCTCGCCAGAACCGCTGCAACGAGAGGTGTTGGACTTCCTGCTTTTCGTCAAAAGCCGTCAGCCGCGTCAGCAGTCCGGAATTGAGAAGACAGACGGCGTCTGCGGCGGCTCCGCTTGCGTACGGCGCCCAAGGCGGGTTGCCTCAGGCACGGGAGCGGTAGCGGCTCGGCGAGTGATCAGAGGTGGTCATCCACGGCGATGCCTCTAAGATTTGTTCCTGAACCGGATAGAAGTTCATTGTAGAGTAACCTGCCATTCAAGAGGGTGGCGATCTCCCCAACACTACCACCCGCACAAATCGGCTCCGCCTCCAGCACATCGATCGAAACGCCGAGCCAGAACCCCGGACATTGACGCTGAAAGCGAATGCAGGTTGAACTTTGATTTATCCATGATCCCCAGAAGAAAGCTCCTTCGTCAAATGGCTGCGACCACCGCAGCGAGTTTCTTGCCCGCCGCCTTTCCAAGCTTCGCTGCGGCCCCGTCCCGAAGCGGCTCAGCAAAGCGCGTGATCTTCTTCCTGCAAAACCAAGGGTTTGATCCTGCGACAGCCATTCCAAAGGATCTGAAGGAAAGCGCGCCGCTGTCGGGTGTGACGCTGCCGGAACCGATCAATCCGCTCGAGCCTTACAAAGACAAAATCCATATCATAAACGGTCTGCATGGCAGGCACACCAGCCCATCACACAGCGCGTTTTTTGGTGCGCTCGGCGGTTATCGCGGTGGTATCGGCGTGCCGCCGGCGGCTGCAACGATTGACCACGTGCTCAGCGGGTTGCTGCCGGAGACGATTTTACCACACTTGTGTATCGGCATGGATTCCATGGAGAACATGCAGGCAAGACCGACCCTTGCGACAGTCTCGGCCGCGGGTGCCGGGCAGCCGATCTTCATGCATTCGAATCCAAACAACCTATATCAGATGCTGTTTGGCGGAATCGCTTCGGGAGATGTGAAGCAACGGCACGATGCGCGCTCGAAGGTATTCAACCAAATAGAGCGTCTCGCTGGCGACTACAGCGCAATGCTGCCGCCGGAGGACAGGCTGCGCTACGGGACGTTTGTGAGCGGATTCCGCGACATCAACGGGCTTCGCGAACGGCTTGCAGGCGTTTCGGATCACCTCAAGAAATTCGCTCCGGCACGCGACAAAAAATACACGAATCCTCAGTTCGAGACCGACTGGCACGACTCACTTCTCGAACTGGGCATTTCAGCGCTGAAGTCGGGTCTTACGAATGTGCTCACCGTCGCTTCCGGACGCGGTGAGATCTTCGGCTCATGGAAGGGATTGGGGATTGCGACCACCGGACACAACCTTGGCCACATGGATCAACCAGGCAACGAAATCTGGATTAAGATCCGCCAGTACAACTGCCGCATGCTCGTGAAACTCATGCAGGAGCTCGAGTCCGTGCCCGAAGGCAGCGGTACGATGATGGACCACACACTCATCGTTTACACCAGCAACAACGCAGACAAGCAGCACACGACCGGATCAAACTGGCCCTTCATCCTCTTGGGCAACTGCGCCG
>JBILLC010000353.1:0-3488 GCA_044376275.1 Chthoniobacteraceae bacterium
ATCGAATGTGTAGAGCATATGAGGATGAGGTTAGGGGTTGTGCCATCCTCTTTAAGCAACGGGGGTGCCAGAGCTGATTTACTCTGTTGGATCCGATGCTTCGTGTGTTTTTGTGTTCGCTTTTATTTCAGGCATGTAAATAAAAAATACATTTTAGTTGGCGCGGTTAGCTCAATTTGCTGCACTCGGTTGGAGCCCGCGAACAGCCGGGCAAATCGCCCGATACGAAATAGTTATTGCAAAGCGCTCGCGTCAGGACGCGGAGTGGCCATGGACGAATCAAATATGCTTGCCACCCGCAGCTCGGGGAGTAGCGTCACGCTGTTCTCCCTAGGGCGCAAACTGTAACCGAAAGGACACAAATGCTGCCGATACATACCTTTAACGTGGTTCCGAAACTTCCGGAGCCTCTTGAGCCCCTCCGCGAAATAGCGCTTAACCTATGGTGGACCTGGCAGCCGGACGCGAGGCGTCTCTTCAGGCATCTGGATCCGGATCTCTGGCATCGCACCAATCATAGTCCGCTGAGAATGTTGCAGTTGTGCCGGCAGGCGAGACTGCAAGAGGTCGCCGCCGACGAGGACTTCAAGCGCGAGATGTCCGCCGTTCAAGCGAAGCTCCGGGCTTACATGAAGCAGAAGGACACGTGGGGGAAGTCGCGCGCGAAAAAGTCTCCGCTCTCCGGTCCCGTGGCGTATTTCTCGGCCGAGTTCGGTTTCCATGAGTCTTTCCCGAATTACTCCGGCGGTTTGGGGATTCTTTCGGGTGATCACTGCAAGTCCGCCAGTGACTTGGACGTGCCGTTCATCGCTTTCAGTTTGCTCTACCGCCACGGTTATTTTCGTCAGCAAATCAACAAGGATGGCTGGCAGGACAGCGTTCAGCTCAATCAAAACTTCAGTCATTTGCCGCTGAGTGAGGCGCTGGATTCTGAAGGCAAACCGCTGTACGTGCAGGTTGAAGTCCTTCAGCGCACTGTGAGCGCCAAAGTGTGGGCCTTGCAGGTGGGGCGCATCGTGCTTTATCTGCTCGATACTGATATTCCTGAAAACGTCGAGGAAGACAGGCTGATCACCGCACAGCTTTACGGGGGGGATTTGGAAATGCGGATCCGGCAGGAGATCGTGTTGGGGGTGGGCGGAGTGCATGCGCTGCACGCGATGAAGATCACGCCCTCGGTGTACCACATGAACGAGGGGCACTCGGCGTTCTTGTCGCTTGAGTTGATCCGCCGGCAGGTTGCCGATTATGGAAACGATTTCTACTCTGCGCTCCAAGTGGTCGCCTCAGGGAATATCTTCACGACACACACGCCTGTTCCCGCGGGCAATGACGCGTTTCCTCTGGATCTGATGCGCAAGTATTTTGGATCCTATCCCGCCAAGGTCGGTATTGATTTTGATCTGTTTGTGAGCTTCGGGCAGACACGCAAGGATCCTGTCGAACCTTTTTCGATGACCATTCTCGCTTTGCGCACCAGCCGCCACGCCAACGGTGTCAGCGCGCTTCATGGCAAGGTGTCGCAGGGGCTCTGGAAAGATGTTTGGGCTGGTGTGCCGGAGCATGAAGTCCCAATCACCAGTATCACCAACGGTATCCACACTCGAACCTGGATGGCGCCGGAGTTTTCGGCGGTTTACGACAAGTACCTTCCGAACTGGGAAGCGCACCTGACCGATGTGGATTTCTGGAGGGGCGTGTACGACATCCCGGACGAGGTGATCTGGAGCACTCACCAGCAGTTGAAAAAGCGGTTGTTTGATTTCGTGCACGAACGATTGCGCTCCCAGCGGTTGCGGCTCGGGGAGTCGCCTGAGAAGCTGCGCTCGGCCGGTGTGCTGCTCGATCCAGAGGTGCTCACCATTGGCTTCGCCCGTCGCTTCGCCACCTATAAGCGCGCGACTCTGCTCTTCTCGGATCCTGATCGATTGGTCAAGTTGATGAACAACGCGGAGAGGCCGGTGCAATTTGTGTTCGCTGGTAAAGCTCATCCCAAGGACGAGCCGGGCAAGCGTTTTATCCAGGAGGTGTACAAGTTCTCCCGCATGCCGGAATTCGAAAATCGGATTGTATTTCTCGAAGACTACGACACGTACGTTGGGCGCCGGATGTATCAGGGTGTGGACCTTTGGCTCAACAACCCGCTGCGTCCCCTTGAGGCAAGCGGAACGAGCGGCATGAAGCTTCCCCCCAACGGCGGGTTGAACCTCTCGGTGCTCGATGGATGGTGGTGCGAGGCCTACGCGCAAAACCGGAAGGCGGGTTGGGCGATTGGCGAGGAAATCGTGGATGGATCGGTTGATTTTCAAAACGAAGTGGATGTCGCGAGTCTCTTCCACATTTTGGAGACGCAAGTTGTCCCTCTCTACTACGCAAAGCCCGACGGCCGCCTGCCGCTGGCTTGGATTCAGTTGATGCGCGAATCGATACGTTCGATCACTCCGGTCTTCAACACGCACCGGATGGTTCGCGAGTACACGGAGCGCCTTTACGAACCCGCTGCCGCCGCACACACTGTGTTGGCTGCGTCGGGCGGTGCGAAGGCAAGGGCGCTTTCTGAGTGGAAGGATTTAATCCGTGCGGCTTGGCCGATGGTGCGAGTTGATAAGGTTGAAGCAGACGTTTTTGGTCAGGTGCAGGTCGCTCAGACCATTCCTGTCCGGGCGATCGTCCACCTCGGCTCTCTCTCTCCGAAGGATGTCACGGTTCAGGCTTATTACGGGGAAGAATACAACTGCGAGATTCTCGAACCAGCGACAGCCAATTTGGAGTTGTCGGCGAAACTCGATGGCGGCGCATATTTATACCACGGCTCGGTGGCCGCATCCGAAAGTGGATCGTACGGGCTCAGCGTGCGTGTGATTCCAACTCACCCGCATTTGACGCAGGCGCATGAGTTGAGGTTGATTCGCTGGGCACGGTAGGGGCACGCCTGATCGGCCGACGATTTGAATTCTAAGAATACATCTTTCGGGCAAACTTTTCGGTCGGAGTTTGCCCGAACACTGGCCCGTCCACGGAGATTAAAGCCCGCTTATCTCAAGAATACAGGGTCGGCCGTGAAGATAATTCTCGTCTCGTTTTTAACCTGAACCCGAATAAATCCGAAGCGCGCTCCACAGTTGATTTTGAATCGATTTCTTCCCGCTGCTAATTCGTCCAATTCGTTTTTTATCCCGCCGGTCCGGGAATCTGAGTGCGTCGGTTTTTTCCCTAAAATGCGGTGATTTGAGAGGGTGTTCGGAGGCTGTTCACTTCAAGTTCGCTAACACGCGAGTCGCAAAGAAAGTTGGACTCTCGAATTCGGACGCACGCCATCCAACTCGCCAATTTTCTCGGTTGCAGGCGGTTAAAGTCCTCCGAGGCAATGTGGGGTGCTTAGCAGGATGGTGGTTAAACCGGGGGGCAATGAACGCGGGTGCGCATGCGGCTTTGACCTCGAAGGAAGCCGGGGGGGCATGGCAAAATAAAAACTAGCCGGCATGCGG
>JBILLC010000016.1:0-12177 GCA_044376275.1 Chthoniobacteraceae bacterium
ATGACCTGGCCCTTGATATAGTTGATCGAAGCCGTCTTACCTGCGCGGTATTCTTCGACCGCTTTCGGGCTCGCTTCAATCGCCTGCTTGCAAAGCGCTTCAATTGCCCCGCTGTCGCTTTCCTGGCGCAGTCCTTTCGCTTCGACGATTTGTGCGGCCGTTTTTCCTCCGGTGAACATCTCGGCGAAAACATCCTTTGCTTGGCGCGCGTTGATCGTGCCGGTGTCGACCAATTTCAGCAGTTCTTCGAGTTCGGTTGCCGACACCGGGCAGTCGGCGATGCTTGTTTCGGCTGCACTCAGCGCGTTTAGCAGGTCATTGAGAATCCAGTTCGCAAGCGCCTTCGGTTTCTTGGAAGTCCGCGCCGCGGATTCAAAGTAATCTGCGAGAACTCGATCGGAAGCCAGCACACTGGCATCGTATTCGGTGACTTCGTATGATTTGACGAAACGCTCTTTCTTTTCCGCAGGCAACTCGGGTTTGAGCGCGCGTACCTCATCCATGAAAGCGTTGGTGTCCACCGGGAGCAAATCGGGTTCTGGAAAATAGCGGTAGTCGTGAGCGTCTTCTTTGACACGCATCAGGTTTGTCTGGCCGCTAATGTCATCCCAACGGCGGGTCTCTTGGACTAACTTGCCGCCTGCGGAAGCAATATCGATTTGCCGCTGGATCTCGTAAGTCAACGCACGCCGCACGCCGGAGATCGAGTTCATGTTTTTAATCTCGATTTTCGTGCCAAGTTTATCGGTTCCCTCGGGCCGGATGGAGACATTGCAATCGCAGCGCAGTTGGCCCTTCTCCATGTCCGCATCGCTGACATTTCCGTAAATCAGGATTTGCTGCAGTGCGGTGAGGAATGCGAAGGCTTCCTCCGGTGAATCTATGTCGGGTTCGGAAACAATCTCCATGAGCGGCGTGCCGGCTCGATTAAAGTCGATGCCAGTGGAGGTCTCAAAGTGCGTGCTTTTCGCGACGTCCTCTTCGAGGTGGATACGCACCAAGCGCACCGTCTTTTCGGCGGAGACGATGTTTTTCTGGGCGTCCTTCGGGTAGGCCAGCGTGTCCAGCGGAACGCCGCCGCCCAAGCAGATCGGCATGTCATACTGTGAGATCTGGTAGTTTTTCGGCATGTCCGGATAGAAGTAGTTTTTCCGGTCAAACTTGCAGAACCTTGGGATCTCACAGTTGAGCATGAGTCCCGTCAGAGCGGTGAAGCGGAGCGCCTGTTCGTTCATCACCGGCATTGCGCCCGGATATCCCAGGCAGACCGGACAAGTGTGCTCGTTAGGGCCTGCGCCGTATTCAACGGGGCACCCGCAGAACATTTTGCTGCGGGTTTTGAGCTGAACGTGAACTTCAAGACCAATAGTGGGTATGTAGCGCGTTGCCATGGAAAATCGAAGCGCGAGGTTGTACCAAATCGTGCTCCTTGGCTAGAGGGTAAGCTCAGCGGGCGGATCGCGGTTTTTCAGCTGGAGCAGTCTGGGGTGGTGTACTCGCAAGCGACTGGTCGAGTGCTTTATCGATGTCCAAAGTTCCAAGGGTGGTCAGAATCTGGGTGTCGCTGGCTGCCGCGTGGAGGCGCGGATTTTTGAGTGCCTCCAGAATGTTCCCAGACCGCACCGCAGCGACAAAGTCCGGGTCGTCTTTCAGTGCCAGAAGCTTCGGGTTTTTTGCCACGGATTGCAGCGTTGGAAGCGCCAGCAGGCGCTCGGTGGCCTGCTTGTCGCCCAAGACTTGACCAAGCTTGGCGAGGCGTTCGTAGGATTTCGCCGGGATTGGGTCCAGCGACTTGAGGGAATTGGTCAGGGGGAAGGAATCGAGTTGTTTTTTTAAAAGCAACAGCAGTCCGGGCTCCTGTTCTGGCTGAGGGAGGGGAGCAGCATGCTGGCTGCCGGAGATTTTGGTGGGGCTTTTTGGGCGGGTTCCAGCCTGGATTCCTTCTGCAAGACTCCCTGAAAGGCGCAGCCCCCACGCCGCAAGCCCGATGAGCGCCAGCCCCGAGACGAGCCCGAGAATCCCCCCAAGCAGCCCGTAGGCAAACCGGATGAAGCCGAAATCTTGATCGTCTGTGCGCCGGAGGACAATCGATGAAACCACCCCGGCCATCATCCAAATTAGTGCGCCAATGAGGACGCCTCCCACGATCGGGCGCAAAAAAACAGGGAATCCAAACGTTGGTATGAGGGGTGCGACAAACGAACCGGAGTGATAGCCGCACACGACCGCTATCCCGAGGGCCGTGAGGGACACTAATTGACGGGCCACCCCATTGCGCCACCCCACCCAGATGCTGATGAGCAGCCAGAATGCAAGGCATCCGTAGATCCAAGTTGGGATTTCAGCTGCGGCGATGGGCATCGGTGGCTATGGAAAGGATGACGGCTCGGGCAAGGTGGCACTCCCGATGATGCGGCGGGGGATTTTTATGCGGAGGCGGATGTGCGGGTGGAATCGATTGGATAAAAACTATGTCACGGGATTGAAGGCGCCGTTTTGCGCACGTTGGCGCAAAACGTGGTCTGTCAGTACCAGGACGGTCATTGCCTCGAACATCGGCACGGCTCTCGGCAGCACGCAGGCATCGTGCCGGCCTCGTGCTTTGAGTTCAATGTCTTCACCCTGTGGGGAAACGGTGGGTTGTGTTTGGAATATGGTTGCAGTGGGTTTGAATGCGACCCGGAAAAAGATGGTCTCGCCATTGGAGATTCCTCCCTGCACACCGCCGGAACGGTTGGTGCGGGTGCGCACTCTCGAGCCTTCCATGAAGAAATGATCGTTGTGCTCGGACCCGCGCATGAGCGCTCCCGCAAAGCCGGATCCGATTTCAAACCCCTTGGTGGCCGGAAGGCTGAGAGCCGCTTTGGCAAGATCCGCTTCCAGCCGATCAAACACCGGTTCGCCGAGTCCGGGAGGGACGCCACGCACCGCGCACTCGATGATTCCGCCCACGGAATCGCCGGCGGAGCGCACCTCCTTGATGTGCTCAATCATGCGCGCCGCCATTTCTGCGTCGGGACAGCGGACAATGTTAGACTCAACGTCTGCAAACTGCACGGTGTTGGGATCCACTTTCGCGTGCAGGTGTTGGATCGACGCTACATAAGCGATGACTTCAAGGTTTGGACAGAGTGAAGCGAGCACTTTTTTGCCGATCGCAGCCGCAGCGACCCGGCCGATGGTTTCGCGCGCGGACGTCCGTCCGCCGCCCTGCCAATTCCGAATCCCGAACTTTGCGTCGTACGTGTAGTCCGCATGCGAGGGGCGGTACGCGTTTTCCATCTCGCGATAGGCCTCGGGTCTGGCGTCTTTGTTCGTAACGTTAATTGCGATCGGGGTGCCAAGCGTGAGTCCTTCGAACACACCCGAGAGAATCTGGCAGCGGTCCTCTTCGGCTCTTGGGGTTACGATTTCACTTTGTCCCGGGCGCCTACGGTTGAGATCGATTTGAATGTCTTCCTCGCACAAGGGAAGACGGGGCGGACATCCGTCCACCACCACGCCGACGCCGCCTCCGTGTGATTCACCCCAAGTGCTGATTCGGAAAAGATGACCAAATTGATTCGACATGGTTGGAAAATTTAGACGCGCCAGGTGGTCTTTACTTTGCGGTTGCTCCGGGCGCGTTTTGAGTTTCAGGTTTTCTTGCAGGCTCAGCTTTTTTTGGAGGCGCAACGTCCGCGGGCCGCTCGGTGATTGCAGGCGTTATGTCGGCTCTGCCCGTAAACGCGTTGGCTGCTTTTTGTATGAACTCTGCGGAAAGCTCCTTGTTCTCTGAGACAAGAAGTTTGCCTTTGATTTCAAAAACACCGCCCTCTGGAATTACCGTTTTAAAAAAACCTCCAAAGCGACCGTAATCGCGATACGCAGAAAATTGTGTCCCGGTTGGATTGTCGGGGTGATTCAGGAAAGCCACGTTGTAGTGCGTTCCATCGAGCGTAAATTTTTCTGCGACCCAAGCGTAATCCCGGTCTTTTTTTGGATCGGCATCCGTTTTTGGAAATACATACACAGTGCTTGCACGATCGACTTCGTTTGCAGGGCGAAATTGGAATCCTGCGTGTTCCGGGTCACCATCAAGTTTTGTTTCCCCGGTGAGAGCTTTGAGTCTGGAGCGCATTTCGACCTGCACGTACGCAGGGGCGGGCGCTTCGGTCACGATGTAAGTGCGTTCCTCGGAGAGGATCGGCTCGGTTGAGGCACCCTCCCAGTTGAGCGTTGAGGTGAATGTGGCCGAGTGGTCGTCGGCTTTTTGTGCGAGAAACTTTTGATGGATAATACTTCCGCCCTTCATGTGCCAACGGTCCACGGTTCCCGCCGGGGTCGTGATTTTCATCCAGCCAATAAACCAGCCGCGATGATGCGTGAAGTCGCCACCGGCACCCTTGGTGATGGGGGCGGTCCCTTTCTGGTTCATGACATGGAAAATCGGCTTGTAGGTCTCCTGCAGTTTTTCTGGTGGGGAATTGTGATAGGCGTACTGGTAACGCACCAGAGGAATGCCGTTTCTGCAGACATCCAGGTGTTCGCCGGGCGTGTCCTTGAAGGTGAACACGGATTCCGCGTGAGATGCGGAACAAAGAATCAGCAGGAAGGATGTAGCGGGTAGGAATCGTCGGCAGTTTGGGAGGAGCATGATCGAAATACGGTTTTAATCCGGGGACTTTCGGTGAAAGTCCATCCAGCGTCTGTTTTATTTCCGGGTTATCCGAGCGTAAAAAAAGGGTGGATTCAGTTTTTGAGTGATTCGCGGAATGCACGGGCGGCGTTGCGGATGCATTCCCCGACGTTAGCCGCCGGGGTCACGAATTTTGGGGTGAACCATGGGAAGCCACCCGCCAAGTCGCTGGTAACGAGCACCTGTCCATCGCAATCCAGGCCCGAACCAATGCCGATGGTTGGCACCTGGACAGACCTCCGGATTTGGCCTGCGACCTCTGGTATGACCAGTTCCAGTACCATTCCAAACACTCCCGCGGCCTCGATGGCTTTGGCGTCGCTCACGAGTCGCTGGGCGTCCTCCGGGGTCTTGCCTTTCTTTTTGTAGCCGCCCTCCAAAAGGACGCTCTGGGGCAGCATGCCAATGTGCCCCATGATGGGAATGCCCGCCGTAGCGATGGCGCTGATCTGCGGAACCATCTCAATGCCTCCCTCGAGTTTGACTGCGTGCGCGCCCGCTAGAAGAAGCGCTTGGGCGGAGTCCACCGCCTGCGATGGCGATGTGTAAGATCGAAAAGGAAGATCGGCAATAATCGGCGTATGCGTGGCGCCGCGGGCTGCCGCTGCAGTATGGTGGATCATTTCTGCAAGGCTGACACGAGTCGTATCCGGATAGCCGAGCACCACCATGCCCAGTGAATCGCCAACTAAGATCCAATCAACTCCTGCTTCCTCCAGCAGCTTGGCGCTCGGGTAGTCGTGAGCGGTGAGCACCGCGATCGGTGCTCCGGACGCTTTACGCTTGCGAGTGGCAGCTTGTGAAAGGCTTTCGGATGTTTGGCTCACGGAAAGAGAATTGAATGGCGATTGGGAAGATCTGCAGAAACGCACTCGGAACAAGTCGCTCTGGTTGATATCAGCGAGCCTTTCGCGGCTGCCGGATCGAGCGCCTTGGGTGCGCTGCTATTTGATTGGGATGGTTAAGAGACGAAATCCTCCCATTGTTGAAGGGCGAGGGCAACCCCGGCGGGATCCTCCAAGGATTCAAGGAGTTGCGCGATAGTACGTTCTTGCCCTGGTAATCGCAGGGCGGGCTGAATGTCCGCGAGCGGCGTCAGCACAAAGCGCCGCAGGTGAAGGCGTGGATGGGGGATGACGATATGCGCGTTGGAGAGGGTGAGATTTCCTGTGTACAGAATGTCTAAATCAATGGTGCGCGGCGCGTTGCGAGGCCGCTTTGAGGGGCGGCCCATCGCTGCTTCGATCGACTGCAAGTCTTGCAGGAGCAATGTTGGGTGGCTGTTGAAATCAATTTCAATCACGGCATTGAGGAACGGCTCCGAATCGGGGTCCGTGCCGACCGGGTCGGTTTCATAGAGCCGTGAGCTCAGGCAGGGAGCCTGAGCATGGGCAAGATTCATCACGCGCTCGCGTGCCTCAATGAGCATCTCAAAACGATCGCCGATGTTTGAGCCGAGGGCGATGCCTGCACGCATGTGAGCAGAAGACGGGTGTGGATGCGGTTTGCTGAAAGGGCCGGTGCCGTGAAGCAGGCGGGCTAATGGAGCCCGAGGACGTCCTGCATGTCGTAAACTCCGGGAGCCCTCCCATGAGCCCATAATGAGGCCCGAAGCGCACCTCGGGCAAACGTGTCTCGACTCGAGGCTTTGTGCGTGAGTTCCAATCGTTCGCCCATTGCTGCGTAAATCACAGTGTGATCGCCCACGACGTCTCCCCCGCGTACCGCATGCATGCCGATTTCGCCTTGCGTGCGTTCGCCCACGATACCGTGGCGTCCGTGCCGGGTATCGTTCTGATCGGAAAGCGCGCGCACTTCCGCGAGGATTTCAGCTAGGCGCTTGGCGGTGCCACTCGGGGAATCTTTTTTCATGCGATGATGCATTTCCACCACCTCGAGATCAAAAGAGGTCCCGAGAATCTCTGTCGCTCTGCGAGTCAGCCAAAAGAGAGTGTTGACGCCAACGCTGTAGTTCGGCGCGAACACGATTGGGATCTTTTCTCCAGCAGCGTGAATTGCGGCGATCTGTGCATCGGAATGCCCGGTTGTGCCGATGACAAGCGTCTTGTGTGAGGCAACGCAGGCTGCGAGCACTCCCTCGATGATGGCGTGGTGGCTGAAATCGATGACTGCCTCGCATTTTTGGAGAGCGCCGATGAAATCATCGCCCGCATCCACCTCGGCGCCGATGCAGAGGGCTTCAAAATCTTTTGCGCATTGCACGAGGGCCTGCCCCATGCGGCCCCGTGATCCGTTGATAAGGACTCGAATTGGATCGCTCATAGAAGACCGCAGAGGTGGAGAGTTGCTTTGAGCTTAGCGCTGCTCGCGCTTGATAGGGGTGACAGCGGAAGCCGCACATCAGGAAGCATCCTGCCCATCATTGCCAATGCAGCTTTGGAGGGCGCTGGATTGCTCTCGATGAAAAGATCCTTGAACAGAGGGTACAGCTCAAAATGCATTTTCTGCGCGGTGGCAAAATCACCTTTTAGGGCGGCATGCACCATTCGTGAGACCCGGTCGGGTACGAGATTGGAGGCAACGCTGACAACACCCACCGCGCCGACGCTCATGAACGGAACGGTCAGCGAATCGTCACCGGAAACGATCTCGAAGCTCGATGGGAGAGCGGATCGCAACTGGCTGACGCGTTCGACTGAACCGCCTGCCTCCTTGATCGCAACGATGTTGGCAAAGCTTGCTGCGAGGCGTTGCGTGGCTTCCACTGAGATCTCAATTCCGCATCGTCCGGGAATGCTGTAAAGCATCAATGGAAGTTTGGTTGCACTGGCTATTTTCGAGTAGTGCAGAAAGAGGCCTTCCTGCGTGGGGCGGTTGTAGTAGGGGGCGACCAGGAGGGCGGCGTCCGCGCCGAGGCGCTCAGCCTCCTGGGTTAGGTCCACTGCTTCGGCAGTCGAATTGGAGCCTGTGCCTGCGATCACCTTACATCTGCCTCCAGCGGTTTTGACAGCGAGTTCAATGACGCGTCTGTGCTCGGAATGGTCGAGGGTGGGGGATTCGCCAGTGGTACCCACAGGTACGATTCCCGTGATTCCTTTTTGGATCTGGTCCTCGATGAGTTGCGAGAACGCTTGTTCATCCAAACGGTCGTCGCGAAATGGCGTGACCAGGGCTGTAAAGGTGCCTTCAAACATATAGCCCACCAAGTTAGGCAAAGCGTTTGGGCAGGGCAAGCATCGCCTAGCGCATCGCATCGCCGCCAGGCGGCAATCGGCGCCGGTCCTTAAGGTTGAGTTCTTGCTTTAGAGTTTCCTTCGTTTGGGCATTGTTATGCCCATGGCAGAGTCAACCGAACAACTGAGCGCTCCCAAGGTTTATTCCGTCTACGAATTGACGGCTTCGGTGAGGCGGATGTTGGAACACTCGCTGGGTGCAGTTTGCGTGGAGGGCGAAATCAGCGGGTACCGTATGCAGCCTTCTGGGCACCAATACTTTACTCTGAAGGATGCCAAGGCGCAGGTGGCCTGCGTGTGGTTCGCGGGGCGGTCCTCCGGACGCGCCGTGCCTCTTAGCGATGGAATGGCCGTACAGATTCGCGGCACCCCCACCGTATACGAGGCGCAGGGCAAGTTCCAGATCAGCGTCCAGTCCGTGCAGGCAGCGGGAGCGGGACTGTTGCAGGCGAAGTTTGAGGCACTCAAAAGACGTCTTCAGGAGGAGGGCTTGTTTGATTCGGGGCGTAAACGCGCGCTCCCGCGCTTTCCACAGACAATCGCCCTGCTGACTTCCCCGACAGGTTCAGTTGTCCAGGACATGTTGAAAGTTCTGGGACGCAGGGCGCCTTGGGTGCGCGTCCTTGTTTGTCCCTCGAAAGTACAGGGACAGGGTGCTGCCGAGGAAATCGCTGCGGGTCTGGCGTTCTTGAATGCTGAGTCGGGAAAGAGCCTGCCAAAGATTGACGTGATTATTTCGGGGCGTGGCGGCGGCAGTATCGAGGATCTCTGGTGTTTCAATGAGGAGATCGTTGCAAGAGCACTGTATGCTTCCGCCATTCCGGTTGTCTCCGCAGTTGGGCACGAAACGGATTTTACGATCTCGGATTTCGTGGCAGATCAGCGTGCGGCAACTCCAAGTGTGGCCGCGGAGATGGTGGTGCCCGATGGACAGACGCTTGGTAACGAGGTTCGCTCTCACGCGCAGCGCATCGAAAACATGGCGTATCGTTCGGTGCGTGCGCTTTCGCAGAGGCTCGATTTTCTGGCGAAAAGCGCGTTGTTTCGCGAACCGCGCAATCGGTTTTCTGCGGCGGCACAGCATCTCGATGGGGCTGCTGAGGCGCTGGTGCGAGCGTTGCGGGATGGAATTTCGAAGCGGCGTTCAGTGCTCGAGCGTCTGGCGGCATCCGTGCGGGAGCATCGGCCTGATCAGGTTCTCGCGTTGCGTCGCCAGCAACTGGATGGGATCGTGGCGCGGCTCTCCAGATCGGGGGCTGATCGGATGCGTCGTCACCGTGCCGATCTCGAGCGGATGGGAAGGATGCTGGTGCTGCTTTCACCGGAGGGCACCTTGGAGCGCGGTTACAGCATTGCGTTTAATGAAAAAGGGGCGCTTGTGCGCAGCGTTGAGGAACTGCCAGTTGGGGAGCGGATGGTCACTCGGTTCAAGGACGGGCGGGTAGTGTCTGAGGTGCGCTCGGTTGGTAAACTGGAGTGAGTTTTTAAAAGCGAAATTGTTGCGCATCACTGGGGCTCATCGGTTAGGATTACGCTTGAAACACACCCCTGCTTGCCGTGAGTACCTCGCCTGAATCCGCGCCCTCGAATCAATCTTCATCTTCACTTAACACCGCCATTTCCATCGCAGTGGCTCTTGCGGGAACGTTCATGGCGCTCTGCAGCGTGAAAGAGGGAAATATCAATCAGGCGATGGCTGACACACAGGCCAAGACGGTGAACGGGTGGTCGTATTTTCAATCCAAGAGCACCAAGCAAAACCTGGCGGAGGCGACACTCGAGCAGATGCGCGTGATGAAAACGCTCTCCGCGAGTGCGATTCCGGAGGCCATCGCTGAACTGGACTCCAAGATAGCTGCGTACTCCTCAAAGGTGATCCGGTATGAGGAAGAGAAGCAAAAAATCAAGTTGGACAATGAGGCGCTCGAAAAAAAGCACGAGGAGCTCGACCGGCAGGGGGATCAATTCGATCTGGCTGACGCCGCGATGTCTGTCGGGATCGCTTTGTGCGGCATGGCCGCTCTGACCGAGCGACGCTCGCTGTGCGGGGTGGCGTTTTTATTTTTAATGCTGGGAATGGGAATAGGAGTTGCCGGGTTTATGAACATCCCGGTTGAGTTGCCGTTTCTTGCAAAACTTCTGAACTAAAGCTCGTGTCAAGCGCAATGATCAAGGAGGCGTTGAAAGGGTGTTTGATCGCTGCGGTGATCGGATTTGTGCTCAGTGTCGGGTTGGTTTTGGGGCTGCGCAAGATTGGTTCGATGATGGGATCTTCAAGCGCGGACGCCCCTGGAATGAAGCGGGAGGAGACTGCGGTGGAGACCAAGCCCGAACGAGGCCGGGCGCTCAAAGGTGTTGCGCAAATGCAGTTCACCGAACAGGTGGAGGCCTCCAAAAAGAGGGCTGTCGTAAAGTATCCGGAGCTCGGGGTGCGAGATACCGCAGTGAACCGCGAGTTTGTCCGGCGCTGCAAATTGATTCAGTCTGCAGATCCCTCCTTTTTTGAAACTCCCGACTGGCCTGAGCGTCTCGCGGATCTCATGGCGCGCGATCTTTCACTCGATCCGCAGTCCGATTCGCCACAAAAGTAGTCTTACCGGAGCTCGACCTTTTGGCATGGTTAGCTCAGTTTACCGAGATGTTTACCGGACTTGTTGAGAAGACTGGAGAGGTCGTTGCGCTTGAGGGCGAGTCGGGATGCGGCTTTAGTTTGTACATCAGGGAGCCTGAAATCTTTTCGGTATCGCAAACGGGTGACAGTATCGCGGTCAGCGGCTGTTGCTTAACTCTTGCTGGATGCGAGAACGGAGTGGCGCGCTTCGATCTGCTTCAAGAGACTCTTGCGAGGACAAGTTTGGGCGCGCTTAAAATTGGGTCGACGGTGAACTTGGAACGAGCCATGGCTGCGGGAACGCGCTTTGGGGGACATTTTGTCCAAGGGCACATCGATGGCACCGCGCAGATTCTGCTAATCGAAAAGGTGGGGGCGGACTGGCGTGTGGATGTGGCTTTACCTCCGGAAGGCAGACGCTACTTGGTCAGCAAAGGATCAATCGCGGTGGATGGAATCAGTCTGACAGTCTCAAATTTGGAAACAGACCGGTTCACGCTTTGGATCATTCCGCACACCTGGGAGGTAACAAATTTGAGGGAACGGTCTGTCGGGGACCGCATTAACCTTGAGTACGACATGCTGGCGAAGCATGTGGAGCGGGTGGTCGAGCTGATGGTGCGGCCCGAGCTGTTGCAGGGGTTCGGCGGTAAATAGCGCTTTTCCGCCGGCTTTGTTAGAAACCCACGGTGCTTGCCACGGGCCTGCTGCGAAGTAAGGATGAACTTTATGGCTGATGTTTATGGTAATCCAATGAGGCCGGCGCCGAATTTTCCTCAGTTTTTCTCCTTCAACGCCTTTGTTGGCGCGCTGTTGGGGTTGCTGGCGATCTCTACTGTGCTCGGATCGTTCTACACGGTTGCGGCTGAATCCGAGGGCGTGCTGCTGCGGTTTGGCAAATTTGTGAAAATTGTGGATCCCGGCCTGCATTTTAAACTGCCGCTGGGCGTGGACGAGGTGGTTGTGCTGCCCACCCGCCGGCAGTTGAAGCTGGAGTTCGGGTTTGGATCGCAGGGATTCACCAACCGGTTTCAGGTCGGTAAATCCCCGACGGATGAAAAGTCAATGGTCACCGGCGATTTGAATGCGGCGCTTGTGGAGTGGGTGGTGCAGTACCGGATTGATAACCCGAAGGAGTACCTTTTTGACGTCCGCGATCCGGATCTGACACTGCGTGACATTGGGGAGGCCTCGATGAGGGAGGTGGTGGGGGATCGTACGGTGGATGAGGTGATCACAATCGGTCGTCAGGAAGTTGAGGTTGCGGCGCTCGCGCGCATGCAGGAGCTGGCGAAGCTTTATCAACTCGGGATTCGTGTGGATGGCGTGCAGCTCAAGGACGTCAATCCGCCCCGACAGGTGGAGTCTTCCTTCAACGAGGTCAACCGCGCGCAGCAGGACCGTGAAAATGCAATTAACATTGCGAATGGCGAATACAACAAGGCCGTTCCGCGTGCCAGAGGACAGGCTGAGCAGACGTTGAGCGCAGCCCAGGGCTACCGCTTCAAGCGTATCAATGAGGCGGAAGGTGACGTTGCGGCGTTCAAGCAGACTTTGGAGCAATATTTGAAGGCGCCGGAGATCACACGCGCGCGGATTTACCTTGAGACTATGGCCGAGGTGCTTCCCAAGGCGGGTTCAAAAATGATTCTGGATGATTCGTTGCGCAGCCTCCTGCCTGTGCTGCCTCTGCA
>JBILLC010000355.1:0-3482 GCA_044376275.1 Chthoniobacteraceae bacterium
AACATGTGTGTCTGAGAGCAGATATACATCAGTCCGTTGGCGACAATCGGCGTGGAGAAGATTGGCGCACCCACATTGCATTCGCTTAACACTTTCTTTTCGGTGGAAGAGGCAAGCACGACGAAATCGCCGTCCTCGTCGCCAACGTACACCTTGCCATCAGCCACAAAAGTTGACCCCCACATGTGAGCCTGCATGTCATGCACCCAATGGAGCTTGCCCGTCTTTGAATCTAAACAATGCACGAAACCCGAGAAGTCAGCGATGAAGAGCAGCCCGTTGTCCGGGTCAATCGACACCGTTGAAATCGAGCGCTTGATGCCCTTGTAATCCCAGACCAACGCAGACGCCGTCACGTCCCCGTTTTTTGTCGGGTCAATACACAGCAGTCGTCCCACACCCTCGCCGTGCTCAGGATCCTGTCCAATCGCTACATACACCCGGTCGTTGTAAAACACTGGTGTGGCGTTGATCTCGCTTGGCCCCTCTGCAGCAGGATATTTGATGACCTTCCCAGTCTTATCCTTCTTGTACTCGGGAGGCACGCAGTCAAACCACCACACCCGCTTCAAAAAGTTTGAATCCCCTTCCTTAACCGGCTTCGTATCGAGCGCATACAGCACCCCGTCCCCGCCGCCAAAGTACACTTGCTTCTTGCCATTCACAATGCCCATGGACGGCGACGTCCACTGACCATGGAGGATTTTCGGACCGATTCCGGCATCATCCTCGCCCACCAACTCCCCCGTGTTTTTATTCAGGGCAATGAATGACGGCGATTGCGGCGACGGGATATTCACATGGGTCCAGTCCTGACCGTTTGAGGTGCACACAAAAATGGTGTCGCCGTCGATAATCACCGAACAGTTAGATGCGTTGTGAGGGAACACCCCCAACTCATCCATCATGTCATATTTCCATAGGATGTCCGCATCCGTGGGCAGCACCTCGAACTTGGGCTTGCCAGGCCCCGCCATGTACTGGCCCTCATCCATGAAAGGACCCTGGTTGCCATTAGCTTGCCCTTTGAGATCGAGACACAGTACTTCGCAACGACTGGTCACGATATAAACCCGATCGCCTTCCACGTAGGGAGAAGCAAGAATACCGAGATACTCCCAATCATTGACCTTGCCCGAAGCGAGCTTCGGCACCGTTAACTGCCAAAGGAATCCGCCATCACTTTCCCGCAACGCGTAAAGGATCGATTTATCATCTTTAAACCGAGGGTCCCGCGGAGTTGCGTTGTTCGTGCCAACAAGTGCCACGCCCTTCGAAACCACGGGATTTCCATAGGACTGCGATCCAAGCTTCGCGATCCATTTCACATTCTTAGTTGTCGCCAGATCGATTTCCTCGGAATTCGGTTTAAAGTTCCCGGGCTTGATCGAAACCGGCAGTCCCTTCGCAGGAGAGTACATGTTGCGGCCGGGGTGATTTCCGCCCCACTGAGGCCAGTCTTCTGCATGGCTAATGTGAGAAGACGCGAAAAATCCGAGCGCAATGCCGCCTAGAGCGAGAGTGTGATGGTGAGTATTCTTCATATTTTAAGGTCAGTTACAAAAACTGGTTGTGAGGCAGCGACCTTGCCTTCGGGGTAAACGATAAGCCAAACTACTTCAGGTTGGGGGAAGTGTTTGGTTTGACACTGACGTTGTCGATCCACGCTCGCTGTTCCTGAGGCGTGAAGGAGAACAGCCCTGGGGCGCCGTTGGAGTGAGCGGTCTTGTGAGTGAACTCGACGGTCCATGCCTCTGGTTCCGGCTCAGTCTTCTTCCAGGCTTTGGCACGAATCACGCCTGAACCTTTCGCATCCACATCTACCCGGCTCTTGATCGTGTACCATTCATTTGGCACCCATGAGAACGGCACAGATTGGCGCAAACGCTCTTGGTTAGAGCTGATCTCGAGCTGCTGAGAGTTTCCCTTCAGCACCACCATGTAGCGCTGGTTGATCATCCCAATCTCACTCATTTTCCGCTTGTTCCCCTCGGACAAAACATCCATCGAAACGGTGTAATCCCGCGATTCAGGGCGGCCGATGAAGATCTGGCCCCGCTGAAACAACTTGTTATCAATAGTTTTGCAAAGCGCTTTGTTTTCATCTGCGCCAGGCGCCTTGCGCACTTCGAAGCGGAAGCGGGCGGCATTCCAAGCAAGCGGAGGGTAAGCGAATGCAGTGGGAGGCTCGAGTGTGTTGGGAATTGCAGGCACGGGGGGCTGATCCGTAGTGAAGCTGAGATCGTTTTTCTCAAAATCGATCGAGAGCGGAAGGTCGGGTAAAACGCGTGCGCGCATCGTTCCACTAATTTCGCCGAGCGTGGCCTGATAGGCACCGGCGCTGGCCACAGGTTCCGCGTCTGCAACCAGACGTCCCTGCGCGTCAAATGATCCTTTCATTTTCGCCTTCACAAGAGCGGTTGGCGGCACATAGGTGTCAAACTTCAAACGACTCAGATCAATGTTCTCCTCAACAGTGAAACCATTTGAATCGAGACCGCGCACCCGCACTTTTTGAGCCTCGCCTGGCTTCAAAAGCATTTCGCTTGGAATAATCTGGAGTTTTGCAATCGGGCCCGGCTTGACCTCCTCCCATCCAGCGGAGGCGTGAACAGACGCGACACTCGGGTTGTTACCCTTCTTTCCAAAACAGTAAAGTTTGCGATCCGTCTGTATGTAGAGTTTTCCGTTGAAAGCGATCGGCGATCCGTAACAGCGCCCTTCGAGAATGGTGCGAGATACGATTTCCCCGTCCGTCGCAGTAGGCTTGATCACAAACAATTCACCGTTACCCCCGGTATCAGCACCGGATCCGGATTTATCAGCAGTAGCCGCATCGGCGATGTACATTGCGACATAAAGGTTCCCGTCGCCGTAAAATGGCGAGCTTTGACGCTGCTCCGCCGCGAGCTTTTTCTTCCACAAGATTTTGCCAGTATTCACCTCAACCCCAGCAAGTTCACCAGTTCCAGTGACCAAATACATGATGTCTCCCACCACGCAAGGGGAGCTCGCAAGGTTTCCCAATGGATTTCTCCATAACTCAAGGTTCTTCGCCTCATACACCTCTGGCTTTCCCGGCTCCGGAGGCTTGGATCCCATCGGGAGCTTGAACGCAGCAGCGCGTCCCACTTCGCTCGAATCCAAATTCTCGGACTCATGAATCACCAACAACGTATCCTTGTAACGCTGAATCGCTGCGTTGATTCCTCCCTTCGCACCAGCCTTCGCCGCAGGAAAGCGAAAGATTGGATCTCCGTTTCTCGCATTAATCGCAACGACTGTGGAATCTCCCCCGGCGGAGATCAGCACCCGTTTCCCGTCGAGCCACGTCAACAGAGGCTGTGAAAACGTATTATCCTGCGGGCGCTCACCCGGTGAACTGCTCCAAACTAACTCGCCGGAACGTTTGTCAAATGCGTAGAAGCGATCCCCCGCCGCACCGCTCGCTCCCCAATTGGAAGTGATCCCACGCGTGATCA
>JBILLC010000354.1:0-3482 GCA_044376275.1 Chthoniobacteraceae bacterium
TTGCCAAGATACTGTCCACCCTCGCGGCGTGTAAAATACAAGGTTCTGTTGGTACTTGGCTGGGGCTGGCCTTTTAGCAATGGAAGGAAGCTCACGCCGTCCACCTCAGGTCCAGCCGTAACTCCGGATGCAGCACAGCATGTGGAAAAGATGTCCATGGAGACTGCGATGTGGTCGGTGGAGGTCCCTGGTTGAATCCGGTTCGGCCAGCGCGCAAGTGCGGGAACACGCAAACCACCTTCGTACATGTGTGTCTTTCCGCTGCGCCATGCGCCGTTGTTTGCGCCATCGGATAACAGTCCGCCGTTGTCCGAAGAAAAAATCAGTAGCGTGTTTTTACTTAGCTGATGCTCTTCGAGTGTGCGCAGCAGTCGGCCGATTCCTGAATCCATGTGCTCGATCAGCGCGACAAGCTTGGCACGTGTTTCGCTAATTCCGGGCTGCCTCTTTTTGACTGTTTCAAGCCACTCGAGCGGAGGTTGCACGGGGCCGTGCGGCGCGTTGTAAGCCAGATAGAGGAAGAATGGCTCTGAGCGGGTCGACCGATCCTGAAGATAGTCGCAAGCCCATTGAGTGAACAAGTCCGTGGCGTGTCCTTCAGGCGTGATTGTTTCCGCGTTTCGCCTCATGAAATTCTGCCCGTGCCTCAGATGCGTCCAGTAATCATCCATCATGTCACCGAGAAAACCGTGGAAGAAATCAAAGCCTCGCTCGGTCGGGGTGTTTGGCGAGTTGATGCCAAGGTGCCATTTGCCGATCATCGCACTGTGGTATCCGGCGACGCGGAGTTTTTGCGGAAGCAGGGTCGCGTGTTCGGATAAGTGACCCCACGAGTTTGTCGGGTCCTCTTCTCGAATGACTCCGGGAACACCCACTCTATCGGGATAACAACCAGTGAGGAGCGCAGCGCGGGTCGGGGAACAAACGCAGCTGTTCGCGTAGAAATTTTTGAAAGTGATTCCCTCCCTCCCGATGCGATCGATGGCAGGGGTTCTGATGTCTGCCGTTCCAAAAGCGCTGTAGTCGCCGCATCCCAAGTCGTCGGCTAGTATCACAATGATATTAGGTCGATCTTGTGCGCGCGCTGTCTGTTGAAGAAAAACACTCAGAATCAGACACAGAAAAGTTGTCGTTAGTGCGTGCATGAGAGGAGTTGGAAAGCGTGAATAAGAATTATGTCCTCTTAAGAATCCATCTCGTGGCATCCACGATGTTTTCCGCAATAAATCGAGCTCCGCACTCGCCAACTGCGTGGCCGTATCCAGTCTTTACGAGAACACCCGGTACTCCAGCGTTTAGTCCGCATTGAATATCGATTGATTTGTCGCCAACAATCCAGGATCGCGTTAGGTCGAGCGACAATTCAACGGACGCCTGGAGCAGCATGCCCGGCGCTGGCTTGCGGTGTGTCGACGGTTTGTCGCTCGGGTCGGCGCACATGTACGCTTTGTCAAGCGCGTCATCTCCCAGCAATTCAAGCAAGCGTTGATGAACCGCGTCGTACTGCTTCGAAGAAATGATCCCGCGGGCGATACCGTTTTGATTTGTGACAAGCACGGTTTTGTAGCCGGCTGCACGGAGTTGGCGCAGAGCATCTCCAGCCCCGGGAATCAGACGTACATTTTCCGGGTCGTTGCAGTAGTGAACCTCTTCGATTAGCGTGCCATCCCGGTCCAGAAATACCGCGGGCTTTGACGGGTGGGTCATGGGATCCGCTTTTCTATGGACGTTGCGCCGCGCTACTCCGGGAAGCTTTGTAGAAGCTCCGATCGAGAAACGATTGCGGTGCCGAGCTTGCCAACAACGATGCCGCTCGCATGGTTGCTGATTTCAGCAGCCTCTCGAGGTGTGGCTCCTCCCGCCAGCGCCGCAGTGAAAACCGCGATCGCGGTGTCGCCTGCGCCAGAAACATCAAAGACTTCCTGTGCGCGAGTCGGAATGTGGTACGGATCCTCTCCGTGTTGGAAAAGGATCATTCCCTGCTCGCTGAGCGTTACCAAGAGAAACTGACATTGCCATTTCTTGAGCAGTGTGGCGCCCACTGTCAGCAGCGCGTCGTCTCTGGTCGGTGGATCCTTTGGCTCGGACCATGGAACGCCGGCTGCTTTGAATGCCTCCGGTCGATTCGGCGTCAAGCCGGTCACTGATTTCCACTCAATGGTGTTGGTTGGCTTTGGATCAACCATGACGGGTATCCCAGCGCGGTTGGCTCTTTCAATGATCGCGCTTGCAAACTCCTGATCAAACAAGCCCTTGTCGTAGTCCTCAAGAATGACCGCGCTCAGTCCTTCGAGCATGGAATCAAATCGGGTCAATGCCTTCTGTTTTTGCTCCGAGGTTAGTGGAGTGCGTGTCTCACGGTCGACTCGTACAACCTGCTGCGTACGCGCGATGATTCGAGTCTTTCGGATGGTCTGGTAAGCCGGATCGTGCAGCGCCCCGTCCAGCAGGATGCCAGAGCAGGAAAGAAGGCCGCGCAGCCTCTCTGCATCCGGACCGTCGCCAACCATGCCCAGCATCTGCACGTGCTCCACAAATTCGCGTAGGTTCCGCGCAACGTTTGCCGCGCCACCCGCATTGTAGCTCTCGCGGATGACTTCAACCACCGGGACGGGAGCTTCAGGAGAAATGCGAGAGACTTTGCCCCAAATGAACTCGTCGAGGATCATTTCGCCAACGACGAGAATCTTGGACGAGGCGCTTAGGATTGCATCCACTTCATGACGACGCATACTCATTGGACGAGGGCCTCTTTGACCGCGGCGGAAATAAGAGGGATGTTAATTTCATGATGCCCAATGAGGTAGTACCCTTTGCCTCCAAGAGCCGTAGGGCGACGTTGCACGTTTTCCGTAGGGCGGTAGTGTCGCGTCATATCAAAAGTTGCTGTCGTGAATTTTTCAACTCGGTTACCTAGGTTCCGAGCAATCGTCAGGGCCTTGAGAAAGACCTCCGGGAGAATCACCGCACTTCCCACATTCAAGACAACGCCGCCCTCAAGTTGTGCAAGCACTGCCGCGAACGTTTTGAAATCGGAGTAACTGCATGCTCCCAGCGCAGCTCCATCACAGTGGGGATGCTGGTGAATGATATCTGTTCCGATCGCTATATGAACAGTGACTGGAATTCTCAACTCATGCGCCGTCGCTAAAATTGAAAGGTGACGGTTCTCGAACGTCATCGTGGCTGCACCCAGCGCATCTCCCGCGCCTTTTCCTTCTCTGAAGCCCTCGCGAAAAGCTTGATTCATTAAGTAGCCGGTTTCCTCGGCCATCCCGAACGATCCATCGTTGAGTCCACGCTGGACATCTTCACTCGTTTCTCCCTGATAGCACAGTTCGAAATCATGAATGGCACCAGCACCGTTTAGCGCGACTGCAGTCACAATTCCGCACCTCATCAAGTCGACTATGATGGGGTTGAGGCCGACCTTGATGGGATGTGCTCCCATCATGAGGATGACCGGTCTGTTATTGCGGCGC
>JBILLC010000356.1:0-3474 GCA_044376275.1 Chthoniobacteraceae bacterium
AATCGAAGGATGTTTGTCAGCAAGGCCTAGTAGCCATTCGTTTTCTTTTGCGGATTGACGCGCCTGGACGGCAATGGAGCCGTTCAGTCCGAGTTGCCTTTGGATCGACTCGAGGTCTGCTGGGAGCCACGTGCGGTGCAAGGGCGAGCTATTGGGTATCCAAGGGTACTCCGCCTCGGAGTATTTCCAGAAATGTTGATGGGAATCAATACACCGGCGCATGGGGTGATCTGGGTTGATGAATACGCTAATTTCCCACCGAAATAACGGCTTTCAGCACGCCGCATGCGGGGTTGAGCCAGTCCGTGAATCGCTCCGGCACCTCCTCCAAAGCTGCACGGTGGGTGATCCACGGGGTCGTGTCGATTTTTTGCTCTTCGATGAGTTGAATGATCCTAGAAAAGTCCGAGGAGAGCGCGTTGCGGCTCGCAAGAAGAGTGAGCTCTCGGCGATGCATGAGCGGATGTGGGAAGTGGAGTTCCTCTGAAGTGACGCCAACGTAAACCAGTCGACCCGCGAAGCTGAGATACTGCAGTGCGCCGCTCATGGAGTGATGGCTGCCAGTGGCATCAATCACCACCTGCGGGAGGGTGCCTCCGCCGATCCGGGCCAACGCTTGCACATTCTCCTCGATATCCTTCGAAAGGAGAGTGTCAGGCACTTTCATCGCGTCACGGACGAACTCAAGTCTCCGCTCGTTTGTGTCCATAACAACAGTCCGTGCTCCGGAAAGCTTTGCGAACTCAACAACCGATAAACCGATCGGGCCCGCGCCGATGACAAGCGCTACTTCGCCCGGCTTCGGATCACCTCGCTCGACGGCATGGCAACCAATCGCGAGAGTCTCCACCAGTGCCAGTTGCTCAAAGGAAAGCTTCCGGGAGATATGCAGTTTCCTTGCGGGAAGTGTGAAAAGCGGGCGCATCCCGCCGTCGCAGTGTACCCCGAGGGTTTGATGGTGTTCACAGCAGTTGGTGTGGCCGGAGCGACACGAGTAGCATCCCTGGCAATTGATGTAAGGCTCGACTGAGCAGCGGTCACCGGGACTCACATTGGTCACACCTGCGCCCACGGCCACCACTTCCACACCCAATTCGTGACCTGGAATCCGCGGGTATGAGTAAAACGGCATTTTACCAAGATATCCCGAGTAGTCCGTGCCACAAATCCCGACTTCATGTACGCGCACTACGGCTTCACCGGGAGCCGGGGATTCCGGTTCCTTCGTATCGATGAGCTGCCAATGCTTTGGTTCGACAAGTTGAAGGGCTTTCATTTTCAGATGGTGCGTTAGTTGTTTTCGAGGCGCCCTTCGACATGGCCAATGTTTTTGACAGGCGCAAATAGCGCCAGCACGTCTGCAAGCAGTTGTTGATCGATTGGTTCAGCGGCCCATTTGGCCCAGTTCTGGATATTTCTTGGATTGGCCGATCCCGCCACTGTGGTCGCGATTGCCTCGTGAGCGAGCGAGTATTGGAGAGCAAGCATCGCGATATCGACTCCCCGCTTTGTGCAGAGCGCTGCCGCGGCGCGAGCGGCGGCTTTGACCTCCTCGGGTTCCTTGAGCCATGCAGGCAGCGGCGCGTTTGTAAGAAGCCGAGCGGAGAACGGCCCAGCGTTCATCGCGCCGACTCCCTTCGCTTGCAGATGCGGCAGCAGCTCGTCTGCGAAACGCGTATTCTGGAGGGTGTACTGGTTGTAGGAAAGCACGCAATCCAACGGCACTCGATCCAGCACTTGCCGGAAAACTTTCATCGGGTAGCCGGAGATCCCGATGAAACGCGCCTTGCCCTGCTGCTGAATCTTCCGCATCGCTGGAATGGTCTCTTCGATGACCTGTTCAAGGTCCACAAATTCGACGTCGTGTGCTAGCAGGATATCAACATGGTCCGTTCCAAGTCTGTGCAAACTCACGTCCACACTCTCGAGCACCCGTTTGAACGAAAAATCAAAATGGGTTAGGTCGTATCTGCCGAGTTTTGTGCAGAGAGTGTAGCTCTCGCGCGGGACTCCCTTCAGTGCAACTCCGAGCAATACTTCGCTCATTCCGCGGCCGTAGAAGGGTGATGTGTCGATGAGATTGAGTCCACAATCGAGCGCGACATGCACGCTTTTGATGGCTTCATCGAGGGTGACGTTTCGAAACTCTTGTCCGAGTGAACTCGCACCAAATGCGAGCTTCGGAATCGCGAGGCCCGTGTTTCCTAGTAGTCGTCTTTCCATGTTAGGCGGAGTGATGGAGATGTTTCAAAATCGAACCAAAGAACGGCTCAGCGCGTGCGGCAGCCCATTACGAGAAGAATGTTTGCCCAAAGCGACTGGTCTGCGGTTTGGATGGTAAGCACATGGTCCGTAGAGCTCACTGCGTCGTAGAACTCCCATTTTTGGATCGGGTCTAAAGACAGATTTAGGCCTGCTTTCACGATCTCCTCACGGTACTCGGACCAAACTGGGGGCTCTCCACGTTGCGCATAAGGGTCATCCGCTGGTATCCCCATGGTGTGGATCGAATCGAGAGGAACAGCTGCGAGCAGGGTTCGCAGCACCTGGGTGCAGTTTACTACACCGGGAGAGAGTGCCAGGCTGACGATCTCGGCGTTGGGGCCGCGCTTGCTGCTCGCAGGGTAGTTTCCGTCAGCGATTAGCACTTTCGAATGATGTCCGGCGCGTGCGAGGACTTCAGCGATTTTGTGGTGGAGTAGTTGATGGTAAAGCATGGGGGCTTGGTTTTGTTGTAACTGGGTTTCTGTCGCTGGTGTAATCGCGCGGATGTGTGGCGGGTTCTGTGAGAATCCTTACGTAAACAGTGTGCGAAAACTTGTGATGGTGCGTACCGCCGCTTGATCCGTATCAGGAAGCGGCAGTATCTCAGCCGATACGTAGCCTTCGTAGCCGACTTCCTTCAGAGTGTTCGCGATAGGGCTAATTAAGGTATGCCCCATTCCAATTGCGCGCCGGTTTGAATCAGCAAAATGGATGTGCCCTAGAATCTGTTGTGAGGCGAGGCTTCTGAGCGCCCCGCAAAGATCTGCTTCCTCAATGTTCATGTGGAAGAGGTCAGCAAGAATTTTCACGCCGCGAATCTTGCGCGATTGAATAAAAGCAGCCGCCTCTGTCTGCCGGTTAAACAAGTTTGTCTCGTACCGGTTGAGTGGTTCATAAAGAAAATGCGTTCCGAGTGCGGTCGCCGTGTCACCTGCCTCGGTCAGCGCTTCGGCGAGCCATTCCAGCGCTTGTGATCGATCAACTCCCGATTCGACGCGGCCCTGCATCGATCCGAGGATGGCGGGCGCGCCAACTTTGGCCGCGCGGGCGATGATTTTTCCGATGAATGCTCGCGCACGTATCCGGGTTTCGGAATCAGGGTGGCATAAATGCAGCTGATGCTTCACCCAACCTGCGCCAGTGCCGATTGCGGCAACAGACATGCCATAAATTTTGCAGAGTGAGGCGACTTCCTCGGTATTGATCGCG
>JBILLC010000357.1:0-3462 GCA_044376275.1 Chthoniobacteraceae bacterium
ACCACAGCCTTGGGAGGAGGAGCCCGGCAAATCGCTGGTTAAATGGTGGGCGACTGCCAAGTCCCCTCAAGGTCGGCTGCTTTACCAGTATCCTTCTCCGAGCTCCTATGATTACGGGTGGTTCCCGCACGCTTACGACCCGAGTTTGATGGGCAACGGTGGATGGATGAGAAGTTGGCGCATGGGAGACCCCAGCGGTGACGCGGCGGCGATTCCCAACTTTTTCTTCGACAACTCACATCCAACCGCTTGGGCGTGCTCAAACAAGATGGGCATGTACAGCGAAAATATCATGCCCTCCGAATCTTCGTCCGAAGACCCGAACGCGCCATATCGGCAGGCGTACTCTGATCCGGATGACGTTGTCCGTCGGGCCAGTGGCGCACATGCATCCGTTGGAGGATTCGCCGGAAATCAAGGGTTGCCGATGAGCAAGTCAGGCAGCGACCCGTCCGCCTCCGCTGAGAACAGACCGGTGGTGCTGAATCGCCCTTTCCAATCAGTGGGTGAAATGGGTTATGCGTTCCGGGGGTCGCCATGGAAAAACTTGAGTTTCTCAACGGCTGAGTCTGGCGATGCCGCGCTGCTGGATGTGTTCTGTATCAGCGAACCGCCGCCGATCCCGGTTACGGGTCAGACATCTGCCTCCACCAACTTCGTGGAGTCCAGCCAACCGCTGGTGGCTGGCAAGGTGAACTTGAATACGAGGCAGCAGCCGGTTCTAAGGGCGCTCCTCTCGGGTGCGCTCAAGGACGAGACCTCCAAGTCTGTGGTGCTGAGTCGCAACGAGGCAAGCGAGGTGGCTTACACACTGATTCGTAGAACGATGGGCATACTGCCTTGGCTTGGTCCCCTGACCAACGTAGCCGAGCTGGTTGGAAAATTGTTCGCAAAGGATGCGGGGGAAGAGGCGTTTGCCAAGATCCTGCCAGTATATACATCAAAAGTCCCGCGCACGCGAACTGAGCCAGATCGTAACCCGGACATGGCCAAAGGTTTGGACAGCGTGAGTTGGCATTTCACGGGTTTCTCCGAGGACTTGGTGAAGCCAGGTGTGTTGGCTGACAGCAAAGACTGGAAAGTGCATCGCCGGCAGGAAGCGATCCTCCGCTCGCTTGCGGGCGCCGGCCAGACGCGGGTTTGGAATCTGATGATGGATGTCATCGTGCAGAGTGGACAGATCCCGACTGGCGGTCGAAATTTCGCCGATTTCGTGCGCAACGGTGAGTCACGTGCTTGGATTTTTCTGGCGATTGACCGGTTCACTGGTGAGCTGTTGGACAAGCGGATCGAGATGGTCACCGAATAGTCTAAATTGCCCAATTTGCCCGATGGCCCGGAGGTTTCTTCAGGCTTGGAGTGGAGGGTGGCGGGTACAAACGTTTGGATCTGAAGATGA
Organism: Chthoniobacteraceae bacterium; assembly: GCA_044376275.1. Lineage (GTDB taxonomy): Bacteria > Verrucomicrobiota > Verrucomicrobiia > Chthoniobacterales > Chthoniobacteraceae > Chth-196. The sequence goes on from JBILLC010000357.1 coordinate 1,400, forward strand.
ACACTAACGACAACGCGAGCGAAGGCGTAGAGGAGGGGCCGAAAAGCAAGCCGGCGCACATCGTGCTTTACGATAACGAGTGTTCGCTTTGTACCTTTCAGATGCGTCTGCTGGGCTGGCTGGATTGGGGCAATCGCCTGGCGTTGGTGCCTCTTTCGGATCCGCGCGTCGCTCAAATAGCCCCGAGCCTTAGCAGCGAGGCTCTCCGTGAAGCCATCCACTGTGTAACGCCGCGGGGGCGGATCTATCGCGGTGCACGAGCGATCCGGTTCATCGGAATGCGTTTGCCGGCGTTGTGGCTGCTTTGTCTCATTCTGTGGATTCCCGGGGTCATCTTTCTGGCGGAAATCGTGTACCAGTGGATCAGCCGCAACCGCTATCTGCTCAGTCGGATGTTCGGTTGCAAAGACGCGTGCGCCATCCTGCCGGCTCGGGCCCGCAGTCAGGACGCCAAGCCGTGATGGCAGGCGATCCGGGCATCCAGCGCGAGGGGGATTCCGTCTTCAAAAACGATCGGGTTGATATCCAACTCCTCGATCTCCGGGGCCGCAACCGACAGTTCCCCGATCCGCACGATCATCTCTGCGAGGGCTTCCAGATCCACCTTTCGAAGATGACGCGTGCCTTGTAGCGCGGTGAAGATGCGCGTATGCCTGATCCGATCCATAACCAGCATCGGAGAGAGCGGCGGCACCAGAATCACCGTGTCTCGCAGCGTTTCAACCAAAACGCCGCCAGCGCCAAAAATCAGCACGGGACCGTACTGTGGATCCCGCCTAAACCCGCAAATCACTTCCAACGCCGGATAACGAACCATCCGCTGCACCGACACACCGTCAAAATCCGCCTCAGGCACGCCGGACTGAATCTCGATCCATGCCTGCCTCACCGCCGCTCCGTCCGTAAGATTGAGGCGCACGCCGCCGACATCCGATTTGTGTGTGACCGTCCTTGAATGGAGCTTGAGCACCGCTGGAAAGCCTAGCTGCGTTGCAGCAGCTACCGCATCCTCAGCGGACTCGGCATGCATGGTCGCGTTTGTGCGTATCCCGGCGGCTCGCAGGATTAACTTGGATGCGGTTTCCGTCAAAAGCCCAGTGGTTCCGAGGAGATGTTTGGCGATCTCCATCCGAGCCTCCGCCATCGCAGCGGGCGGGAGCGCTGCGACCCGCCGCGCTTCGGCGATAAGCGGCAATCGTTGTTCACGACTCCAAAGCAGCGTCCATGCGCGAGCGGCTTCGTCAGGATAATTGAAGGTTGGAATGCCCGCCGCATTGAGAAGCTCGCGCCCTGCGGCGACGCTTTCACCGCCCATCCAGCTTGCAAGAACTGTCTTTGACGTGGCTTTTTGGACTTCGATGATCGCCTGTGCCGTTGCAAGCGGTTGCGTCATCGACTGGGGAGTCAGGATCACGAGGACGCCGTCCGTGTGTGGATCCTCCAGAATGGCTCGCAGTGAATGGCCGTATCGCTCTGCCTCAGCATCCCCAAGAATGTCGATTGGGTTGCCGTGACTCCAATGCGCCGGAAGGAGTGCGTTGAGTTTGTGCATCGTCAGTTCGCCCATTTCGGAGAGCTTGCCCTTTGAGCGGATCAAGCTGTCGGTCGCGAGTGCTGCGGGTCCCCCTGCATTGGTGAGAACTGCTAGATTGGGGCCTTTTGGCGGGGCGGAAGCTGCCTTTGAGAGCAGCTCGGCTGTGTCAAAAAGCTCCTCAATCGTGTCCACACGAATCACTCCGGCACGCTGAAATATTGCATCAATGGTGGCGTCGTCACCTGTTAAAGCGCCGGTATGAGATGCAGCTGCCTTGGCCGCCTCTTTTGTCCTGCCAACCTTGATCGCAATGATGGGTTTTGTCGGCACTGTTTCCAATGCCGCATCCATAAAGTCTGCTGCGCCATTCATCGACTCCATGTACATCACAATGCCGCGCGTTTTTGGGTCTTTTGAGAAATGTCGGATCAGATCGCTCCATCCAATATCCGACATTGAGCCAAGCGAAACAAATCCGCTGAACCCCACGCGTTCTGCGAGGCTCCAATCGAGGATCGCAGTGCAAAGC
>JBILLC010000358.1:0-3458 GCA_044376275.1 Chthoniobacteraceae bacterium
CTGGATTAACGTTCGTGTGCGCGCGACCGCAAGCAACTGCTCATCCGGCGGTCCATTCCAGATCCAGTACGAAAGACGCGAAGCAAGTGCGAACTGTTCGTTCCTCGAGAAGAAGGTTGTCTCCTCCCTCGCGTCACCCGGAAGAAAAAGAAACTCCGGCGAAGTCAATATCGCGACATAGACCCGCCGCATCGCGTCCTCGAAGCAATCCTTAGCATCCAGACGTTTCCTCAGTAGTCCAAGATATGGCTCAATCTCGATGTCGCCAACATCCCGGCGGAACGCGCGGGGAAGAAAATCAGCGAGCAACCGGCGCGCGTCATTGATGGGTTCGGACGAATGAACTGTCTCAATTGGCGGCGTTCGCTCCTCTGGCGGCAAATCGACATGATGATTGGGAAGATAACCGCCGATACTTCGAATTTTTTCGCGCCGTGGTGCAATGGCAACGCTCTCCAGCGGGAGTGTTTTGATCGGCAAATTGCCAAAGATTCGCTGATGACTCACCGGTGGCCAATTCGGGTTCAGGGGACCTTCAATTTCAAACCAGTCGATCGCCACGCCCGGCCCCACATGCTTCGCCGCCCTTCCAGCAATCTGTCCGATGCGCAGCCCAATCCAAGGAATCGAGACGGGGTCGAAAACAATCGACTCGTGTGCATCCAGCCATGTGACAATCTCGACTTCATTGGATTGCATCGAGGGCGCGGTGAACGCCGAAAGCAGACGGCCGCCTTCCTGCTGCCTTCCCTCCTCATGGGCACGCAAGACAGCGGCCTGCGGTGTCGCACAAGGATTGGGTCGCGCATTCTCCCAATGGAAACCCCACAAGGAAACCTTGAGCCGATACATCCCCGCATAGATCGGCGAAACATTCATAGCCGCTTCGTACCCCGCGAGATTTGGGTTGAGCAAGCCGACCGCGCTCTGACTTTGACGGATCTTTTGCTCTTTGATCAGTTTGCTTCGCTCCTCTAAGTCTGGTCCATGAAACCCCACATGTCCCTGTTTGTCCTCGCCTCCACCGCGAACCGGCAAGTCTGGATCCGGTTGCTTGTCCTTGAGGAGCACGTACTGGCCATGGGCGAGGTTCGCCCCGAACTTGAACAAACCAGCAGGATAGATGCGCTTTTGGTACACGGGCGGCGGCGTACTTCGTGTAGCAATTGCCGCATCCAAGGCTTTCTCCACTGCCTCTTCGTATGCGGCGAGATGGCTTGGAGAAAGGTCAAGCCCACCTGCAATTTTATCATAGCCAGCGATACGCCCGTCAGCTGGAAGCAGATTGGTGATCTCCAGATGGGGCAATGCAAAAAGGTCTTTGAGCGTGTTCTGGAATTCCTCCCTGGTGAGGCGGCGCAATTGAATCCGGTTTGGACGAGTCTCGTTCGAAGCAACGCTCAGCCTTGAATCAAGCTCCGCCAAAAATGATTTTTGCTCATCAATCGGCGGCCTCGTCTTTTTCTTTGCAGGGGGCATCTCGCCCCCTTCAACAACGTCATGAATCCTGATCCAACGCTCGAGCTCCAGTTTCTCGGACCCCAGCGATTCGAGATTCAGTCCGCCTTTTTTGGTGTCCGCATCGTGGCATTCGTAGCAGTGCTTCTCAAGAAACGCGCGCGGATCCGCCGCTGAAATGACACTGTTCAACAACACCAAAACGGAAATCACTGCTCTGGCTTGAGTTAGTCGCATCTGAAGTTTATTTGTGTAGCAATTGCAGTTCAGCATCTGGTGGTCTGAACAAAAGTAAAATAACTCTGATACTTGCGATGCAGTGCTCACTCTTTCTTTAGAGCGCTCTCAATCATCGGCTTCAATCTGGCTGCATAAACATCATAACCCGCCAGCGAAAGATGGATGGAGTCTGGCTTGAAGAGCGCAGTCTTGATCTTGCCAGCCGCTTCAAGGAATTCCTCGAAGAGATCCAGAACCCGCACCTTTGAATCAGCCTCAAGGTTTAGTTTATCCATCTCAAGGTTGGTGAGTGCAATGTCTTGGTAAAATCGACTCGCTGGCGCACAGCATGGGAGAATCTTCACCACAATCAATTCTGCAGACGGAAATTTCTCACGCAGGTTTGCGATGCACGCCCTCACGCCATGCGCCACCGCGGCAACTCCAGTTTCGGCGGTGAAGAACATGTTGTTATTCCCAACCATGAGTACGATGCAGCGGGGGTAGATACCGTCGACCCCACCATGATCGAGCCGCCAAAGCACGTTCTGTGTTTTGTCGCCACCGATGCCGATGTTTATTGCTTTCAGGTTTTGGAAATACGCCAACCATGACTGATTGAATCCATTTTTCTCCAAAGGTCCGCCCCATTGCTGGGTGATGGAGTCACCCACAAGCAACACATCGACTGGGCCCGAGTTGGACTGAACATGTGCTACGAGTTTCGCGTGGGCATCAAGCCAGCTGGTCCCGCCCCAATGACCTGCGCTCGGAACCAAAGGCCATAACTGCGGCAAATACTTTTTGGATTCTCCGCCGGGGCGTCGTTCGTGCTCCGGTTTATCCAGAATGTAGGCCCTCTCTTCCGACGTGAGCGGCCAGCCAACCGGCTGCGGCTCAGCAGAGTGATAGGCGTATTCAAAGGACGCAAGTCTCGCGACAAATAGAAACGGGAGGAGGGGGGACACAGGTCTCAGTTTTAATCTAGATTGCTCTAAGACAGGGCACAGTGCATTCGGTCTTATTTTTCCCAAAATGTCACGTCAGTCTATAGCCTGCGGCTTCGGGCGTTTTGCGCTGAATCAGGACGCGGGCTTAAAAATTCTTGGGACCGCCGCACCCGCATCGCTCGCCCTTTTCAGGCAACGCAGCAACGCAATCTTGATATCCAACCGCACTGGAACAACCCCAAAATGAGCAAATGAAGTGCACTTCAGCATATCCGACCCGCAAAGTTTTTGAATCGACTTCACACATGGCTCGCTAAACACTGGTGGTCGTCTTGAGGCAGCTTTCCTCGCCTGGGTTGATCCACAAATGCGGCGCCCGTGCCCGAGTAAACTGGCGCCCCACACCGAACCTTACTCCTGCGAGGTATTCTTATTTCTGCTTGCATGACAGGTTTTTGCGCACACCATTCCCGGAGAGTGTTTCATCCCGGCCTGCGTCTCCTCCTCACCCTACACCAACTGCTAGCCCTGAAAATATCGAGCAGCCTAAGGCAACACGGCCTCACTCTAGTCACGCTATTTCTGTGGCTCAGAGTCCTGCTGCCTGCAATCCCCCCAAGTGTACTCGTTGCACGAGAGCGAGCCAACCAACAGCCGTACACTCCTCGTCCATTTGTCCCGGGGCTGTCCGGTGATTACAGGAGCACCCAGCACTCTGAGCAATCTCAGCAGAAACTCTACCTGCAGGAGACGCCTGCAGGACTACTCTTTGATCTGTACGCGCACGAGCCGCATCCAAAGCGGGACCTCACTGCACGACACAGCGGCAAC
>JBILLC010000359.1:0-3454 GCA_044376275.1 Chthoniobacteraceae bacterium
GGGATGCCCTGTTCCCGTAGTTTATCGAAAGAACGCAGGAGGCGGGCTTCTTAGAAACGTTTTGCTGGTCGACGCAATTCTTGGCGCACTGCGTGACGCGATTGACATCAGCTTTTCGGTCAAGACAAGAATCGGATTTGATGATCCGTCTGTTTTTGAGGATTTGCTTGCGATTTACTCACGGCACTCACTGGACTTGTTGACAGTGCACGCTCGGACAGTTGCTGAAAGATATCGCGACATCATTCATTACGACTACGTGGCGCGCGCCGTCGAAGTGATGCCTTGTCCCGTGTTTGTGAACGGAAACGTGTATTCTACGCAGACTGCGCAATCGGCGATTGAGGCAACTCGCGCAAAAGGGCTGATGATTGGGCGCGGCGCGGTCCGCAACCCATGGCTATTTCGGCAAATCCGCCAGCACTGGCGGAGCGAAGCGCCTTTCATCCCCCGAGGGAAGGACGTCCTACACTATGTTTACGGGCTTTATCAGATGCGCACCCGCGAGGGCGTGGCGGAGAGTGCGTATGTAAACCACATGAAAAAGTACATGAACTTTCTAGGGCTTGGCGTGGATCCGAGCGGGCGTTTTCTTCGAGAGATTCGCCGAGTCAATACCGAGACAGCATTCTTTGCGCTGTGCCATGAATTCCTCGATCACAACGAGCCGATGAGGCTTGAACCTTTCGATATTCCTTTCAAATCATCGAAATCCGAAGACGAATAAAACCGATACGCCGTTTGATCTCCGGAGAAGGTTGAAACTTATCAAGTCTGCAACACGCCAGGCTCGCGGCACCGCGGCCACTGGATCGGCTAAAATTCAAGTTTGGGGAGCGCAGGGTTTGTGGGGATTGTTTGCTTTTGAGGCTGTGTCTGTGAGGGAGTCAACGTCTGAACCCTACGAACTTCGCCGGCATCCGGCTCCGGCTTATCCTCGAGCGGAATCTTGTTGTTGATTGGCGCAGCCTGCCCAGACTCTTTGAAGTTGCGAATGGCACGCGCGGTTCGTTCGGACTCATAGGAGCGGTATGGATCCTCACCGAGCACGGTAGGACTTTGCAGCGCCACGCTTGGAATTGAACTAAAGTCAAACGCCAGCTCGACCTTCAAGGGCCCTGCGCCGTCGGGCGTTTTTTTCCGACGTGGCCGCTTGGGGCCGTGCACGTCACAGCTGTCAGCCGGACCGGGCGTTTGAACAGGCGTTAGCCATACCTCTACCTCCGTGTTGACGAGCTCCTGAGAAGCATTCAACTCCTTGCATTTCGGCATCAAACCGTACCCAGATTTGGTACAGATCTTACATTTGTGCAGGTCATCGGGCCGGTTGATCGGCTGCGGGGGATACGCCTCAACTGAGGCATTCATAATTTCTGTCCAGACGGGCATCGCAATCTCGCTGCCGAAGGCTCCAAAGAAAATCGGGGTGCGCGTTTTATCGAACCCAGTCCAAACTCCGCAGGTCAACTCGCTCGAGTAACCGACAAACCAAGCATCTGCAAAGTCATGAGTTGATCCAGTTTTTCCCGCGAAAGGGAGCCTGCGCAGCGATTGACCCGAAAAAGCTGCAGCCCCAGTCCCTTCCTCGAGGACAGCAGTGAGACATTCATGTATCTGGAAAGCACTTCCCGGACTCATGACATTCTGCCTGTGAGAGTCCTCCCGGAACACCACCTTCCCGGTGTTATCCTCGATGCGATCAATCAGAATGCTTTTAGAGGGGCGCGATCCACCTCCAGGGAAAGTCGTATACGCGAGGGCGAGTTCCATAAGCGTGAGTTCGCTGCTCCCAATAAAACTCGCAGGATAGGCACGCAGCGGACTTTGAATTCCAGCAGCAGCAGAGAGAGCCGCGACGTGCTCGACCGACTCCCTGAGGTCGTCACCCAAAAGCATACCCAGCCTCACGGTTGCTGCGTTCTTTGATTTGATGAGGGCTTTGCGCGCCTCAATCACTCCCTCGTACGGGGTGTTGGTTTGTTCGCGAGCCCATTCGCCAAGAATTCCGCTTGTGCCTCCAACCATCACCTTCCGATTATCCATCACTGCATCTTGAATCGGGAAAAACGGGTGCAAGCCCATTTCAAAAGCGGTAGCGAATACGAACGGCTTGAAGGCGCTTCCGGGTGCGCGCCGAGCCTGTGTCACTCGGTTGAACTCGCTGTGCCGTGCGTCGCGTCCACCAACAATTGCACGTATCGCGCCGTTGTGATTGTCCAAGATCACGATGGCTCCCTGCAAATATTCAGGTCGCGGCGCAGGCTCGTCCTGACCTGTACTGATACGCTTGCGCCATGCGCGGTACAGCGAGTCAAACGTGTCGAACGACTGACGCGTTTTAAATTCAGGACGCTGTTCGATCGCCTCGAGTTGCTTTTTCAGCGCGGCCTCGGCGCGGCGCTGCAGGTTGAGGTCGACCGTGGTGTAGATCCGATACCCTTCGCTAGAGCTTTCCTCCTGCCCAACCAGCCTGGCCATCTGACTTGCAACCATGTCGGTCGCATAATTTTCCATTAGAATCGGACGCCGGTTGCGAACCTCAGGTTCGTTCGCGAGCGCTTCCTCGTACTGAACCTGAGTGATTGCGTTAAGCTCCCTCATCCGCGAAAGCACATGGTTACGCGAATCCATACCCGCACGGCGATTCTTCCACGGAGAGAGATGATTGGGGCTGCGCAACAATCCAGCGAGCAACGCAGATTCGCTAATCGTCAGATCAGCGGCTTTCTTGCCAAAATACCCCTGCGCAGCGGCCTCAGCTCCATAGAACCCCGAGCCGAAGTAAACCCTGTTCAAGTACAATTCCAGGATTTCGTCTTTTTTGAGTCGGTCCTCAATTTCAAACGCAACGAACATTTCCAAAAATTTACGGCGAAATGAACGGTCGTCGCTCGGGAGCGCATCGGGAAAGCTGTTGCGCGCCAACTGCTGGGTCAAGGTGCTCGCCCCCTGGCGGGTTTTGCCCGCCTGCATGTTCCGGGAAAGCGCTCGGGCAATTCCGTAATAGTCGACCCCGTGATGCAGGCGGAAGCGTGCATCTTCAGCCGAAACAACCGCTTTTTGGAGACTCACGGAGATCTCACTCAAGGGCTTTTGATCGCGATTTTGAACAAAGATCCGCCCTAGCAACTCCCCATGCCGGTCGAAGATGAGGCTGGCAGACTCCATCTCATGGAGCTTTCGGTAGTCAAGGGATGCAGCCTTCTCCGCCCAAACCGAGCGTTGCCATAGAGCGAGAGCGAAGCCAATACTCAAAAACACTCCAAAAAGGACGGCGCATCCTTGGAGAAAGCCCCGGATCTTCGACTGCCTCTTGCGTTGATTCATCGGAGCAGACATTCAATTCCTTGAAAGAGCGACCGTAGACACTGGATTAAACGCAGCCATCTGACGGTGCATTGGACATGCTTACCAAGGAAAAGCTCAGGGGCGAAAGAAATTACTGGGAGTCCGG
>JBILLC010000360.1:0-3449 GCA_044376275.1 Chthoniobacteraceae bacterium
CGGATAAAGAGGCCCCGTCCAAACCAATGTTTCGAAAACAGTAGGCTCGCCAAGTGGCCATTCCACGATCGCCCCGTCGCGGAAGCCAAGACGCCGCCGACCGAATGCCGAGAAGGTTCCCGCCTCAAGCGGGTGACCGCAATTATCGATCATCTCGGCAAGCCCGTGGGCCCCGGCTGCATTCGGACTTCCTTTTAAGCGATCCACCAAGACCTGCAGGGCCTCCGGAACCCATACGTCGTCCGCATCCATGAAAGTAACAAAAGCGGAGTGTGCAGAGCACTCCGCGAAGCCGCGATTTCTTGCAGCCGACGCTCCCCGACACTCCTGCTGGATCATCCGAAATCGCAAATCTCCCGCAATTGCCGCGTGGGCTTCTTGGCAGGTACCGTCGACCGAACCGTCATCGACAACAATGCATTCCCAGTCACCGAGTGTCTGACGCTGGATTGATGTGAGGGTTTCTCCGATAAACAGCCGCGCGTTGCGCGCTGGCACAACCACGCTAATCAAAGGTCGAGAGAACATGGGACTTAGTTGGTTCGAATGTTGTGAAGAGCGAGTCCTGCAACTGGCGGATGTAACCCACGTAATCACCCTCCGGCCGCTCGACTGCGACGAGTGGAATGGGCTCTCCCCGCTGAACCGGCTTGCACAAGATCGCATTCTCACTGAGTCCAATTGGAAGAAAATCACGGGCTCTTTCCACCGTGTCGACTTGTCCGTAAGCGCAAAATCCCCCGATTCCGTCAAGGATCGTGCCCGGCTTGAGATCGCGCTTGGCAATAGCCAGCACCTCGGCAACGGGAGCGCCGATCGGAGCGAGTGTCGGCTCGCGCAGCAAGACCGTCTCCGCAACTGAAATCGGGGCCTCCAGATGGCACAGATGATAGGGTCTAAAAAAAAGATAGTCCGGCCCCTGCCCCATTTTTAGATAGTCAAAATAATGCCCCACCCTCTCCCAGTCATCACTGCGCCCGATAACAAAAACCCCTCCCCCAAAATCGCCTCCCAGAGAGTAGTCAACCACGCCAGTGTGCGAGAGAACTCGAAGAAAATCCTTCAACGCATTTTTTTGAGTGGTCACGACCCCATGCATTCCACGCTTGTCCGGAACCAACCTCGTCGCGTTCGAGACCACCGCATTCTCGAGGTTCATCTTTGTGCCATCAGTAAATGCACAAACCATCCGAGCGCTTGTTTTCATTTTTAGTGCCCATTCCATGGAGGAGGCTGGAGTTGCGCTCACATCCAGAAAACCTTTGCAATTCACGGCCGCGACCACTTCGAATCCGGTCGCTTGCACCCAATCAAGGAGCCTCGCTAGCACGCCAGGCTGATCGCCGTCCGCGTATCCGTAAATGACCCCTTGCTGTCTGGCACGCTCCGCTAGGTAGCACCCCAGCGTTGCATCCAACTCAGCATTCATCACCACAACGTGCTTCCGACACTGGATGGCGCCCAGTACGGCCATGGTAGCCGGAGCGATAGTGCCCGTCGACTCCACTACCACCTCGATCTCAGGTACTGAAGCTGCAACCAATGGATCACGACAAACACAGGGCAGACCCTGCTCGACCGCTATGCTCAGGACTCTTGGATCCTCTGAAACCACAATTTCATCGCGCTGTGCACCAAGTGCCAGCCAAACATCCACAGCCGCGCCGATGGTCCGATTAACCAAAATACCGGGATCCATCCCTTCCATGGCCCTGAGCTGTAACGCAATTCCACGGCCCATCGAGCCTGTGCCCACAATGCACACTCGAATCGGACTGCCAGACTGCGCCCTTCTGCGAAGCTGCTTAAATACATGCATAGATTATCTCCCATCCGTCATCGCAACCGACCCCATTTCCAGACTGCACGAGTCAACGTGGGCACCCGCATTTTTAGATTCCAATTCGCCGATCAAATCCGAGAGCAACCTCCCAAATCGTTTGGAACTAAAGTGAGCACGCGCGTGATTGGCCGCTTCAAACCTGACGCCTTCAAACCGCTCAGGTTCACATATGATTGCCTCGATAACCTGCCTTAATCGCTGAACATCGCCGACCGGAACACTAAACGCATTTACACGGTCCTGTACGTAGTCAGCCATGCTGCTGGAGGCAGATACGACGATCAAATTCCCGAGCGCCATATTCTCAACCAAGACGGTATGGCCTGAACCGTGTGAGGAATCCTTCAAGGGAATGACCACAACCTTCGCAGCCTGGTAAAGCCTGCAAAGCTGTGGCATTGGAACAGACTCATAAACCTCGATCCCGTGTCCGAAGCACCGGTGCATCCTGATTAGGCGTGCGTTGTAAGAATCCGTAACGATAATCAAACGCTCACCCAGCGGCCACGCTTCCAGCAGAGTCTCAAAATCCTTGCCATCGTTTGTCCCGACAGCGATTCCGAAGGAGCCACCTTTGATAATTTGCGCCGCTAAACCGGACGAAAATTCATCCCTTTGAGAGTTGATTCGATCAACAAAGTCGATGTCCACCGGCATCAAGAAGAGACGCTGACGGGCTGGCGGAACCCCAAAGAAACGCTCCACCTTCTGGGTCTGGGCGCGGGCCAATGAAATCACGCAGGCCGCTGAACCAAGCGCCCACCTCCAAAGTAACCGCCTGAAACCTTGAACTTGCCTGGCGTGGGTCAGTCCAAAATTAATCAAAATGATCGGCACACGCATCAACCCAAGCCGTGCCAAAATACAGGAGCCAAGTGCGCTGATCTCATGAACGGCAACACATGCCGCGAGCTGCTCCTGATTCCGCCATACCCACAGCGCCTGCCACAGCCTCCAGCCGATATCCCCGGCGAAACTAAAATAGCACGGTGCCTGTGGACATAGCATTGTCGAACGCCCGAGCCGCTCAATCTCAATTTGGCCCCATAGACGGTGCGACGGCACAGTACCTTCCTCGTAACGCCGCCTCTCAAACTCGAACCAGAACGGATGAAGGAAAGCCACCGCTCCAACTGTCTTTTGATTCCTCATAAATCTCTTACCCCGTCCACACTTCACCCTGCTCCAGAGCCCTCTCTTTCGTAATTAACAACAGCCGCCCCGTACTGAGCGTGCCTCCCCCGAACAAAAGTCACTTCTAAAACGTTAAACCTATGTCTGTACGGGCCAAGCCTCACGCCGTCTGCTCAAACCCGTACTCGCCAAATACCAGTCCGTGAGTTGTCGCATCCTCGGAGACGGCGCTCGCATACGGAAGCAACGGCAAGACGTCCCAAAAGCATGCTCCCTCGCAATGGTCAATCACACCCGTAGAGCACACAAACACATCAAGGCGATAACGTCCGGGCCTGAGCCATGGAGCTTCAAGGGTGAATCTTACCTCCGTTTCAAGCGCGTCCTTAAACCAGTTACCAACCAACCTGGAGTCGCAGTGCAGTAACACCATGCCGGCCGAATCCACGACATGAACTGATACAAAAAAATT
>JBILLC010000532.1:0-3448 GCA_044376275.1 Chthoniobacteraceae bacterium
CCACTCCGTTCTTGCGCCACTGATAACTTAATTCACTCCCCTCAGCCAACACCGACAACTCCACAGGCACCCCGGGATTCACTCGCCGCGACTCAGGCTGCCTCACAATCTGCGCCGCACTCCCCACTCTCACTTCCGCAACCCCACTCTCCACACTCCCAAGCGTGTTGCTCACCCGCAACCGGTACTCACCCTGCGTCACCGCGTTCAGTACAAAACTCAACACAGATCCGCTCCCGCCCGCAACCAACGTCCCGTTGCGCATCCACTGGTAACCAAGCGATGTCCCCCTCGCTCCAGCGCTCAACGTCACCGTGTCTCCACTGCGCGCCCTGCGCGACACAGGCTGCTGCGTGATCACCGGCGCCTCCGTCAAAATCACCGTCGTCGTCTCACTCGTTTGCGTTCCACGCACATTCCCCACCACCACCCGATACCCTCCTCCATCACTCGCCTGCACCGAGCCCAATCTCAATTCACGCCCGTTTGCACCCAGTAACGCATTCCATCCCCCGCCCACAAAACGCTCCCACTGGTAACTCAACGTCCCGGATCCTGTCGCATTCACCTCCAGCTTCAACTCACCCCCGGGATCCACCTGCACCACCCCTGCCATCGTCCCAATCTTCACCGCCTGCGGCACCACCAACACCGCTGCACTGCTTGTCACTCCCCCAATCTCCATCGTCCCCGACACATTGCGCACACGCACACTGTAACTCCCTCCACTCGTCTCACCCGCCACAAAACTATACACCGCTCCGCTCCCTCCTCCCACCTCCACCCCGTTGCGCCTCCAACTATACAGCAACGTTCCTCCTCCCACTGCGCCAACCTCCAGTTTCACCACTTCTCCTGGCATCACCACACCGCCCTCTGGCTGCTTCACAATACGCACAGGCTCCAACACCTCCACCACCGCACTCGCACTCGCCACCGAGTTTTTCGCATTGCTCACCAGCACGTCATACACTCCGCCGTCCACCTCGCCAGCTGCTCCCACCCGATACGTCGTCCCTGTCCCGTTCGCAAGCAACTCGCCCCCGCGTCTCCACTGGTATTTCAATCCAGTCCCGCTCGCCTTCACACTCAACAAAAGCCCGCGCCCAAGCAGCACCTTCTTCGACTCAGGCGATTCGGTGATCAATATCTCGTCACTCACACTCAATGCCGCCCCCTCACTCACCACCTCTTTACCAGTCACATTGTTCACCACCACATCGTACACACCTCCATCACTCAACTGCGTCGACGCTATCTCGTACACCGCACCACTGCCTCCTGCCAACGCCACCCCGTTCCGCCTCCACTGATATCGCAACGGCGCCGTGCCACTCGCCTGCACACTCAGCACCACACGCACCCCGCTGTTAACAACCCGCGCCAATGGCTGCCGAATGATCGACGGCGCCTCATTCAAACTCACACGCACCGTGCGGCTCGCCACCTCGTTCACCTCGTTGCCCACCACCACTGAATAACTCCCAGCATCCAACCCGCGCGCATTTTCAATCCTCAACACCGACCCCGTTTCACCAACCAACTCCACCCCGCCTCGGCTCCACTGATATCTCAACGGCCCGCTTCCTGTCGCCGCAACACGCAGTTCACCGCTGGCTCCCGCATTCAACGCCAACCCAACCGGCTGCTGCGTCAACTTAACGGGCTCAAGCACCGTCAACACAGCCGGGCTGCTCGTCACCTCGCTCAACACACGGTTGGTTTGCGCATCCAAACTCGACACACGCACACTCAACACCGCCCCATCATCCGTCGCCCCCGCAGAGGCGATCCTAAACGTGTTCCCGCTCGCACCGGCCACCACCGTCCCACCGCGTCTCCACACATACTGCAACTTCGTTCCGGCAGCCGCCTCCGACACCTGCACACTAAACTGCGCCGCCTCCCCGGGCTTCACCGTCAACGCCTTCGGCTGCTCCAAAATCTTCACCGCTGGCACCACCACCAGCGTCCCGCTCGAACTCACCGGCCCAGTCCCGTTCTCCACCTCCAGCGTGTACACCCCGCCATCCACCGCTCCCACACTGCCCAACCGCAACACCGCTGCGCTGCCACCCACAATACTCGCCCCATTGCGCTTCCACTGATACCTCAACTCCGTACCCGCAAGCGATCCGCTCCACACCACATCGCTCCCCTCTCCCACAACGCGATTGCCAATCGGCGCCAAAAACTCCGCAGGCCTGCGCACCTGCACACGCCGCACCCCGCTCACCACAGACCCAGCTGGATTGCTCACCACCACGTCAAAGAAACCCCCATCCCCAATCTCTTCAAATTTCTGCACCAGCACAGACGACGTCCCGCCCGCAATCGCATCCCCGCCACGCCGCCACTGGTAACTCAACGGCTCGGTCCCACTCGCGCCCACTGCAAACGACACCGTCCCGCCAACCGACACCATCACCCCGCCCGCAGGCGTCATGCTCGCAATCGCAGGCTTCCGATGCGCGCCGATCACCACCCCAACACTCTCGGCACTACTCCCATACGCACCGGTCCCGTTACTCACCACAACAGTGTACGTCCCCGCATGCGACACCGTCGCCTGCGACACCTCCAACACACGCCCGCTCACACCGCTCAAAAGAGCCCCGTTCTTGTACCACTTGTACTCAAGCGGCCCAGTCCCGCTCGCACTCGCCTCCAAGCGCAGCAACTCTCCGCCCACCAGCATCCGCTCCTGCGCCTTCATCTGCGCCTGATTGATCACCACAGGATTCAGCAACGTCAACACCGCGCTCTGACTCCGCACCACCGCAGCTCCACTGCGCACCTCAACACCATACACCCCCGCATTCAACCCATCCACATTCGAGAGCTCCAACACCGAGCCCGTTCCTCCCACCAACGCCACCCCGTCACGGCTCCACTGGTACTCCAACTTCCCGCTCCCATACGCCGTCACTTCAAACCTGACACTCCTTCCAGACACCGCCTGCACCGATTCAGGCTGTTTGCCTATACTCACGCTGTTAACCACCAACACCGCTTTCCCACTCACCGCCCCACTCTCATTGCGAACCTCCACCTCGTACGTCCCCTGATCCTCAGGCTGCACACTCTCAATGTTCAACACAGCCAGCGTCGCCCCCGCAATATCGCGCCCTCCCTTCTTCCACTGATACAACATCCCCTGCCCAATCGCACGCGCCCTAAACTGCACCGCCTGCCCAACAGCCGCAGTCGCCGCCACAGGCGTCACACCCTCCAATTTCGGCAACGCATAACCAACCTCCACCCGCGCTCCAGCGCTTGTCACCAACACCCCGCCACTGCGCACCTCCACCGCATACAAACCGCCCGCATCCAACCCCACACCATTCACCACGTACGCCGACAACGTCGCTCCCACAATCGCCTGTCCATTGCGCGTCCACTGATAGGCGTAATTCCCGGACGCCACCCCACTATTTCCTCCACCTGT
>JBILLC010000511.1:0-2525 GCA_044376275.1 Chthoniobacteraceae bacterium
GTACGCAGTTGCTGCGTACCTCTCGGAGTGCCTTGGGAGTCCCCAGCCGATACTCGACGAGGCAGAGTTGCTTGCGGAGGTCAGGGCGCGGAAGGATGACGCAGTGAACATCACCCCGAATGGATTAGTGGGTCCAAAACGCGATTTTATCATACCGTTCAATGCGGTACAGCGTGCTGTAGCTTCAGCTCTCAAAAGCCTAGGGATAGATGAAATCGTCGATGCGTTTCACGTGCCGATTAGTCTCCGGATTGCCGATGGAACCGTGAATCAAGCGCGAGACTTACGTCCGTATGCCACAAACAAGATGCATAGTGATGTTTGGGCGGGTGAACCTCTCGACGCAGTCGTCGTGCATATGCCGCTTTTCGGCGATGCGGAGAATGTGGGAGTTGAGTTTTGCGAGATGGACCGCGAGAAGGAGATGCAGTTGATGAGAATTTTGTCGGACTACGCGGAGGGCACGGCGGAGGCGGGGCAGGAGACCCGGTATGATGTTGTAATGAAGTTGGGGCATGCGTACTTCGCAGACGCTCGCCTGTTGCACGGCACTTTGCGGCGTGCTCCTAATTTGCGGATCTCAATCGACTTCCGTTTCCGAATGAAATCCTCGGGGCTCTATCGTGAGGCTGCGGAGAAGATTTTGACATCGGGACGAATGGAGAACTACGTGTCACCCAAGGAGTTTTTCAAGATTGGCTCTGAAACCCTAATGGTCTTTGAGGAGAGCTGCGAGGAGGCGAGGAGTCGCTATCAGTCGGCCACCACGCAGACCCGGTACGCGACCACTCAGCGGATCATCAATCTGTTTGAGACGCCCAAGGAATAATATGCGATTCACGGTTGCGATTTCCGCCCGCAATGGCATGCCGTACCTTGAGCAGTGCCTTCGAAGCGTGCTCGAGGCCTCTGAGGGGCTCGATGTTGAGGTGTTCTATGAAGATGCAGTTTCCTCGGATGGCAGCGCGGATTGTGCCCGCCGGATTCTTGGTGAGTCCCGTGTCAATGTGGAGAATGACGACGGTTTCGGGGATGCTTTAAACCGTGTTTTTCGAAAGTCTACAGGAGACGTTTTCTCGTGCTTGGGCGCTGATGATATGCTCGCGCCAAGCAGTTTGAAGCACGTTGAGCGCGCGTTTGCCTTGAATCCGGATGCTCAGTGGGCAGTTGGACTGTATCAGATTATCGGCCCCGACGGGATGCCCACGCGGCACCTGCATACGAGCTATAAAAATTTTGCGATACAGCATTTTTCTAGGCCTTGGTTATTTGCTGAAAACATCGTGCCGCACGTTTCTTTTTTCATACGCCGTGAATTTCGGACAAGGATTGGAGATATACTTAACGAGAAGGAGACTATCTCAAACGACTATGATTATTTCCTGCGGTGTGTGAATGTGTGTCCACCTTTAATCATTCCGGAGGTGCTTGGCATTTGGCGTTATCATGCAACGTCCCAGAGTGGCAGTAACATGAAGCGCATGAGTTGGGATGCTTGGACGGCTTGCCGCAAAAACACGTCGAATCCGTTTTTGATTTCGCTCAACGCTCTTTGTTCGTTGCGTAATGCTTTGCTCTTCCACTTGGTGGGCTGAAAGGAGAGGCATGGTTGCCTGAAGTTTAATTTTGAGTGGAATTTCGGGCAAGGCGGAGACGCGCGGATCGCAAGGCTCGGCAGTTGTTTCCGGAGGTTGTCATCGCTGCGGTTCATCGCTAGGGTTTAGTTGTATGTCCACAGAAATGACTGAAATTCACCCGGGGATGACCATGATGGAACTCGTTTCCGAGTATCCTGGCGCTCAGAGGGCGTTGTTCAAAGGCTTCCACATCGGGGGATGTTCGAGCTGCGGTTTCGGTCCTGAAGAAACTTTGGCCTCAGTGTGTGAGCGAAACGGGGGTCTTTCGGTGGAGGAAGTGATGTCGTACTTAAAGGAGGCCCGCCAGGTCGATGCTGCGATGGAGATCTCCGTAAAAGAAACCAGCGAACTTCTGGGGGGTGGGGGAGCGGTGCTGGTGGACATTCGCACCCGAGAGGAGTTCGACGCCGTGCACATCGGCGGTTCACTGCTGTTCACCGAAGAACTCATGCATGAGATTTCCGGGTGGGACCGCTCTAAGCAGGTGATTTTCGTATGTCATCACGGAATTAGAAGCATGGATGCGGCGGCGTATTTCGCGGGGCATGGAATGGAAAATGTCCGCAGCATGAAGGGTGGTATCGATGCTTGGAGTTGCGAGGTGGATCCATCTCTTCCGCGTTACGAGTTGGAATAAATTTCGAATCGATTGTCAGGTTTTCTCGGACATCAACAAAATTAGAGAACACACATGGACGCCAACAGCGATTTTCAGGCGCGGATTCAGCGTGCTCTTGCAGCCAAGCGCAACCTTGGTGAGATGAGCGATGCGGATTCGGTAGGCACAGCTGGCTCAGCGGATTGTGGTGATATGTTGCGGATGTGGTTGAAATTTCGTGATGATGACCGAGGTCGGAGGGTTATCGACCGCGCCACCTTTCAGACCTT
>JBILLC010000361.1:0-3420 GCA_044376275.1 Chthoniobacteraceae bacterium
GGGATGCCCGCGCAGCGCATCGGATTTTTCGGCGCCTTTGGGAAGAATCACATGCTCTAACAGCGGACAAGTTCCGAGCGCATTCAAATCACGCACATCGGTGTCGGCAAGATTGATGGATTGAATTGGGAGACCTGCGAGCATTGAAACATCGGTGATCGGGTTGTTCGCCAGCACGAGGTGTTGGAGTTGGACATCCTTCAAAAATTCAATGCTTTTGAGCCCCCCGTTGCGGATGGTCAGTGAGCGAAGCGGGACACGATGCAACGCTTCGAAAGCCTGAGGAGGCAAGCCGGCGCCCGAGTCGTTCAGCGTGAGCTCAGCGATCGGAAGGGCGTCCAGAGGCTCCAGACTTGTCCACTGCAGCTTTGAGAGGTCCACGGCAAAGGTGCCGTCATCAAGTTTCCGGATCCGACTCGAGTCCCAACCCGGGATCGACCGAAGACGTTGCTCCAGGATCGGCGCAAGTTCATTGGATTTGGATTTAATCTCCGCCGCCATCAGTCGTGCGTCTTTGAGCCTGTTCTGTCGGCTGAAGGATTGGACGAGCATCGCCTGTGCGTTGAGCGGAAGGGGTTCCTTGCTTCCAAAGAGTTGAATGAGCCGCTTGCAGAGCAGCTGGTTTTCCTCGGCAACCGAGTCTTTGCGCAACTTCAAGACATTCTCAAAAACGCTTTCGGCATTCTGCAAGTGTCCGAGCCCCTGCATGAGACGTCCGTGCAAAATGAGGTAATCTGGATTTTTGGATTCCACCTCGGAGATAAGCGTGGTCATTTCAAGCGCCTCTTGGAGACGGCCCTCTTCGAGATGCAGCCAGGCCCGTTCAGCAAGCATGGGGACCACGCTCCGCAGACTGGTCAGGACGGCTGAAGAGGCTCTGTTTTCGATTTCCAACCCGATCGCGAAGAGAAGCACGACGCTCAATGCGGCGCCCGCCACTATTGAAATCGCGCGATTACGTTTCACCCAAAGCCAAGCGAGCTTCAATGGACTTGCGTGTTCCGCCTCCGTTGCAAAACCCCGCTGGTACTTTTGCAAATCCTGCTGGAGTTCAGCCACTGTCTGATACCGGTTTGCCGCATCGCGCTCCATCGCCTTTAACACGACCGCCTCGAGCGACTTTGGGATGTGCCCCGCGGGCAGGTGCGGAAGGTGCACTGCGGCGGCATTCTTTTGACGCTCGCCTTCGGGCAGCGGAACGCGCTCGGTGATTTGGGCGGAGAAACTGTCCGTGATCGATCCCATTTGCACCGCGTCGCTGGGCGTGGCGATGTCACCTCGGATGACCCGTTCGAGCACTTCCTCTGGCGTGCCGCTAAAGGGCGGCAGCAAGGTGAGTACGTTGTAAAGAATCGCTCCAAGCGAATAGATGTCCGCCCGTTGATCGACACCGTCCACATTGCCCTCGGCTTGCTCGGGCGGCATGTACTGCGGGGTTCCGAGCACGGCGCCTGTGAGCGTGTTGCTCTCGAGCTGCAAACTCATTCCCGATGGAATGTTCGCGCGGGAAAGCAAACTCTCCTCGCTTGGCTTGTCGGAATCCTCCTCTTCCACACCCAGTTTTTTGGCCAGCCCCCAGTCGAGAATGAGCACCTCGCCGTAGCTGCCGAGCATGATGTTGTCGGGCTTGAGGTCGCGATGAATCACGTTTTGACTGTGGGCAAAACGCATGCCATCGCACACCTTGTCGAGGATGGAGAGCAGCGCGGAGAGGGGGTAGGTGCGGATGGTTTCCTCGTCACCTGCGGCGAGCCCTTTGACCACGTCCTTCAGCGTGACGCCCTGAACGAGCTTCATGGTGTAGAAGGGCTGCCCGTGTTCATCCGCGCCGAAGGTGTGCACAGGGATGATGTTGGGATGCTCGAGCTGGCCAGTGATCCGAGCCTCATGGATAAAGCGCATCACGTCGCCCGTCGAATCTCCGTGCAAAACCACCTTCATGGCCACCTGCCTCTGGATGGAGGCGTCCTCGGCCTGCAAGACCGCCCCCATGCCGCCCCGGCCAATAAGGTGTCCGATTTTGTAGCCGCTAGCCTGGAAGGTCAGGTTTTCGGGGAGTTCCTCCAGCACGATGGACTGCGCAGGTGCCAGAGAACCCTCTGTATCGACATTGGTGACAATCTTCCGAAGCTCAACCGACACGTTTCCAAGTTGGATCCGCTGCCCGTGCCAGATCTGGGTTTTCCCTGAGATCCGTCCGCCATTGACGGTGGTCCCATTGAAGCTGCCAAGGTCCTCAAGAAAGAGGCTGCTGAAGTTGATGGTCAGCCGCGCATGGCGCCGGGAAACCATCGCGGCCTGGACGGAAAGCTCGCAGCCTGCGCTGCGGCCAAGGACATAATCACCGGGACGCAGGATCCGCTTCAAGAGCTCCTGCCCCTCGCAAGTGATCAAGACTTCGGTTTCGGGGACGAGCATGGAGCCGGGCAATAGGGTGGGTGGGGTGTGGCTAGGCCGCCTTGGCGAGAGCCGGCACCAGCTTGTGCCACAACCCTGTACAATCCAATCCTCGATTTTTGAAATCAGGCGGCAATCGGTAGACCTTGGGCGCCAGCTCCGGATCCTGCGTCCCTGAGGGTGGGCGAGACCAAATTCAGAGTCCGACACGCCACGGATCGGCGGATTCACGCATTTTCCCCACAAACATTTCCCTTGGCCGGGGTTTTGACTAATACGATTCCAGTCGACCCCCAATCCAACCTTCCATTTATGACTACTCGTTCACCCCACCACCTCTTTGTCTCAGCTCTTTTCAGCGTTGGACTCTTGTGCTCCGCAGACCTTCAGGCGGCGCCGAAGAAACTGCTCGTTGTCACCACCACGGCCGGGTTCCGGCACGGGCCGGCGATTGAAGCCGCGCAAAAAGTATTGCCCGAGCTCGCCAACGCAAGCGGCGGGGATTTCACTCTCGAGTTCCTCAAAGACCTTGGCCCAAAACCCAGCCCGGGCCGTCCGCCGGAGCGCGGACCAAAGATGACCGACGCCCAGTGGGAGGAGGCCGAAGCCAAATTCCGTGACGCGCTTGCGATGTCGAAAATCGAAGGCCCTAAATGGACGGCCGAGGTGAACGAATTGTTCGCCCAGAAACTCAATCCACAGGCGCTCGCCGGCTTTGACGGCGTCATTTTTTGCAACACCACCGGCGACCTGCCTCTCCCCGACGGCGAAGGGTTCCGGGCATGGGTCCAATCGGGCAAGGCGTTCATCGGGATGCACGCTGCGACCGACACCCTCAAGGCGATGCCCGCCTACACGGAAATGATCAATGGCAGTTTCGCCGGCCATCCCTGGGGCGGGGGCGGCACCTACACTTTCGCCAACCACGAACCAGCACACACTGCGGTTGCGATGTTCCCGAACGAGTTTCAGTGGAGTGACGAGATTTACCAGTACACAAACTTCAACCCTGCGGCGGTTCGC
>JBILLC010000362.1:0-3417 GCA_044376275.1 Chthoniobacteraceae bacterium
TTCTGCATGGCTTCGGTTCAGCTTCTGCGACGCCGTGACGATTCGAAGGCTGTGCACAGGAATGTTCACAATCTACGGCATCGGGTTCTTCGGCTATCTGCTCACACCCGCAGCCGGCCCGCAGTTCTTTGCCGACCTCGCATCTGTTTTGAATTTTCCGCTCGAAGGGGGATTTTTCACGCGTCTTCAAAATGGCATCGTGGAAAGGGGCTGCAACCGTGTGGATGCCTTTCCAAGCCTGCACTGCGCGGTGTCTGCATTCCTGCTGTGGCTTGAATGGGGTTATGCACGGCGCATTTTTTTTGTGATGCTGGCACCGTGCATCGGCCTGTGGTTTTCGACGGTTTATCTACGTCATCACTACCTCGTTGATGTTTTTGCGGGCTTCACACTCACCGCCGTGACGATCGCGGCAAGTCACTTATGGGAAAAGAATCGCACCTCGTCCTGAACTTCACCGACCCCGCCGCGCAGAGCGTGGAACTCACCGGGGGAAAAGGCTCCAGTCTCGCACGACTCACACAGCGCGGCTTTCCAGTCCCCCGAGGATTCGTCGTAACCGCAGAAGCGTGCCGCGCGTTCATGGCGCATGCCGGCGACATGGTCACGCGTTCTGGTGTCACCGCGATGACCAACGCGCAGGAACGCCGCGCCGCCTGTTCCGAACTTCGTTCCGCCCTCACCGCCCTGCCGCTTCCGCAAACGCTGATTGAAGCCGTCGCGGTTTCGCTTCGAGCCGAGCCGGCGGGACTCAGTTACGCAGTTCGTTCGTCGTCCACCATGGAGGATCTCGCCACATCGGCTTTCGCCGGGCAGCACGATACTTTTCTCAACATCACGGGCATTGAGGCGATCCTCGCGCGGATTCGGGATTGCTTTGCATCGCTCTGGAACGACCGGGCGGTGGCTTATCGCAATGAGCGGGGATTTGACCACGTAGACGCAACCATGGCTGTGGTAGTGCAGCGGCTTGTGGATTGTGACGTGGCCGGCGTTGGCTTCAGCGTGAATCCTGTCAGCGGCGATCTCGGGGAGATGATCATCGACGCAAACTTCGGCCTTGGAGAATCAGTCGTCAGTGGCGAAGCGGAGGTGGATCACTTTGAAATCGGCAAGTCGGATCGCTCCGTCCGTCGGCGTGTGATTGCCGAGAAAACGCACCGCACGGTGACCTGCGAAGGCGGTACCGAGGATGAAAGCATCCCCGCGAGGGATGCCGGAAAGCCCTGCCTCGACGATATTCAGCTTGCCGCCGTCGCGGACTTGCTCGCACGCGTGGAGTCGGACGCGCAATTTCCGCAGGACATCGAGTGGGGAATCGCGGGTGAACAACTCTATTTGCTGCAATCGCGCCCAGTCACCAGCATTCCGCCCCGGTGGACACGCGACGAATCGGCTGAACGCTTCCCGAATGTTATTGCCCCGTTGAGCTGGGATTTTGTGGAGGCGGGATTCCACGATTCACTGGAGCACTCCTTCCGGTTGATGGATTTTCCGCCTTTCCAAGGCAAGTGGTTCGCACAACACGGGCATTATATCTACGGAAACGCAAACGTCGTGGCGCTCTATGCGGGGCGCATTCCGTTCACTTTCGGTACGCTCGACGAACTTCGCGCAATCATCCCCCGGCTGCGCTCGGAATTCCGATGGGTGCAGGAATTGCCGGTGGCATGGGTTCGCGACATGGACGGCTATCTGCTGCGAATCGGGGAGCTGGGTGCGGCACTCCTTGGCACGATGAGCGAGCGGCAGCTCTGGGCCTACGTGGAGGAAGTCGTAGAGCACGGCGCACGATACTTCCGCCCGAATATTGCGATTTCACTCACGCACGGCGCACTGTACCGGCTTTTGTACAGACTGCTGGTGCTGTCGGTCGGCGAGGCGGATTCGCGCCGCCTCTTCGACGCGCTGCTCGGCTGGTGCGAAACAAAGACCGGGCAGATAAACGGCGAGTTGTTCAATCTTGCGACGCTGATTCGCAGGACTCCCGCGCTCGAGCACGAGATCGCGTCGCAACCCTCGCGGGAACTGATTCAGCTCGGCGTTTTGGATCGTTTCCCGGAATTTGCTCAAAGCTTCCGCACATTCATTCGTAATCACGGACACCGTGAGGTCGATTTCGATCCACTCATCGCACCGTGGGGTGAGGCTCCATGGGTGGTGCTCGATAATCTCCGACTGATTCTCGGCAGCCCGATGGAAACTTCTCCCTCTGCGAAAGAGCGGGATGGCAAAGTCGCTGCGCAGCGGGCGGAATTCGAGTTGTTCAGCCGCATCCCGGAAGACTTGCACTTTTGTTTCCACGAAGTCATCCGTCTCGCCCGCTCATACACCAGCCTCGACGACCTCGAGCATTACCAGACTACGCGTCTCAATCTGCCGCTCCGCCGCGGTTTGCGCGAGCTTGGTCAGCGACTGGTCGCGCGCGGCGTGATCGTCGATCCGATGGATATTTTCATGGCCCGCATCACCCAGATTCGCGAAGCAGTGGCTGCCGGGTCTGATTCAGCATGGGCCACACTCGGCCAAGCGATTCGCCGGCAAAAGGCTGCGTATCTCGCAGATGCGGCACGCGAACCCGAGTGGGTGCTGGGGCAGGCTCCGGAAGCAAAGAGCGCCGGCGATTCGCTGACCGGACTGCCGGGAAGTTCGGGCGATGCGGAAGGCTCTGTGTTCCTTGTTCTCGGCCCCGACGATTTTCCTAAGTTTCCAAAAGGGAGCGTGCTTGTTGCGAGGACGACAAACCCCGCATGGACGCCGCTTTTCTACGGCGCGATCGCGGTGATCACGGAAAGCGGTGGTCCCCTTTCCCACGGAGCTGTGACCGCCCGCGAGATGGGTCTGCCGGCTGTGATGGCGGTGAAAGGCTGCCTCGGCGTGCTGAAGAACGGAATGCGAGTCCGGGTGGATGGCGCGCGTGGACGCATTCATTTGCTGCCCGAGTAGAGGAAAAAAAAGAAAAAAAGTGTCTGTCCCCAGCGTCTGTTTCCCATTCAAGGCTCCGAGGCACCCATCACAAGCAAGCAAAACAGGGAGCTCTAATTGCTTAATTCCCTGCTTTGGACAAGACGTCCATCAGGGCCCTCAGCCCGATCGCCTCGACAACCGCACCCATTGGAAACCGGTCCGCACCGGCGTACACCACGAATTTCCTGGCAGGCTTCATAAAAGAGGCGAAGGAGGTGAAGGGACAGACACTTTGCGCCCCCAATCGATCCAGCGTGCCCGGTGTATCGCGGTCAAAGTCTTCCTGAAGGCTGTACATTTGCAGCCCTAGAGCATTTAATTAATATTGTAGCCGCTCTGGATGCGAGTACAATGCCTGAATGAAGGCTTTGTCCATTGATCTGCGGGAACGAATTTTGGCTACCTACGACAAGGAAAATGCCACTCGAGAGGATGTGGCCAGACGCTTCC
>JBILLC010000533.1:0-3008 GCA_044376275.1 Chthoniobacteraceae bacterium
ACTCCTCGGCATGAATCCCGCTCAACCCCGCACGCCCAGTCAACGCCACCCCGTTGCGTCTCCATTGATACGCCAACCCTTCGCCAAGCGTCGTCACCCGCAACCGCACCTCACCACCCTCGTATCCAAGGGTGAATTGCGGCGGAATCAAAATCGGGTTCTCCAAATTCACCCACACCAACGCCGGCGTGCTAACCCCCGCACGCGACCCCGCACGCGGCCCCTCTCCAGTCACCCGCACGCTGTACATCCCGGTGTGCGAGGTTTTCACCGACTCGATCTTCAACTCGCTACTGGTGCTTCCACTCACACCGCCGCCGTCCACAAGCGCTTCCCCACTGCGATACCACTGGTAGCTAAACGTCTCGCCCTGCAGCGGCGCACTCCTAACTCCAACCCTCAGGCGCAACGCCTGGCCGCTCGCCAGCGTCTGCGGCTGTGGCTGCGGATCCAGCTCCAGACCCGCCCCCAGATCCACAAGCTCAAACCCTTCAACATTCACCCCTTCTCCATCCACTCCACTCACCCTCACCCGGTACTGCACAAAGTCCTCGGCCCTCACCCCTGCAATCAACAACTCGGGCCCATCACTCCCAACCTCCGTCCATTGGTTCTGCAGATTCCCCTGCATCCGGCTCCACTCGTACTTCAACGGACCGGACCCGTACGCCACCACTCGGAACCGGCTCGTCCCGCCCAACGCCACCGACTGCGTCACCGGCCTCACCAACACCGTCACCGGATGCACCACCTCCACGCGCGTCGCTCGACTCTCCACCGCACTCAACACCTGCCGCGACGCCCCGCTTCCAGTCGCACTTTCCACACGCACGGCGTACACCCCGCTATCGGCCACCCCAAGCGACGCCACACTCAGTTTGCTGCCAGTCTGACCCGCTATCGCAAAACCATTGCGCACCCACTGGTAACTCAAATCTCCACTCCCACGCGCCTCCACCTCCAGATTAAGCGTGCCCCCGGACTTCACATACACATTCGCCGCAGGCTGCGTCACCAACGTCAACGGCTCGCTCACCAGCAACTCCGCCTCCTGCGAAAACACTCCGTCCGGCAACGCCACGTTGCTCACTCGCACCGAATACATACCCCCGTCATTAAGCCCCACATCCGCTATACTCAACCGCGAGCCTGTCGCCCCGGGCACCTCCACCCCGTTACGATACCACTGGTACCCGATCGGCGCCGTCCCCTCCGCCACCACCGACAACTCCGCCCTCGCACCCGCATTCACCAACACCCGCTGCGGCTGCCTCACAATACTCGCCGGCCTGTTCACCTGCACGCGCGCCACTGAACTCACCAACCGCCCCTTCGGCCCGCTCACAATCACCACGTACCCTCCCCCGTCATTCACCCCGGGGTTTTCAATCACAAGCTTCGACCCGGTCTGCCCTGCCAACACACGCGCACGATTATCCGCTCCTCCCACCCACTGGTACGTCACCCCCTCCGTCCAATTCAATCCCACCGACAACTCAAAACGCTGCCCGGGATTGACCACCGTGTTCGCCAGCGGCTGCTCCACAATCCTCAGCGGCTCGAGCACACGCACCTCGCACACGCTGCTCGCCCGCGACGCCACCGCGTTTCTCACCAACACATCGTAATTCCCGGCATTCGCCGCCTGCATCATCGACACCTCCAAGCGCGCCTGCGTCCCCCCACGGATCGGCACCCCGTTGAAACGCCACTGATACTTCACAGGCGTCGCACTACTCACATTCGCCACCAAACTGAGTCGACTCCGCGGAAACACACTCACCTGCGCCGGCAAATCCGCAACCGCCAACGGATCGCTCACCTCCACCCGCCTGCTCACGCTGCTGCGCCCGTTCACGTCACTCACCTCCAACGTGTACTCCCCGCTGTCAGCCACCCCAGCCGATTCAATCACAAACGCACCCCCCGTTGCACTGCCCATCACCTCACCGCCCTTGCGCCACACATACGTGAACGGACCCTTCCCGCTCACCAACGGCGCAAGCACCACCCTCTGCCCAACCTGCGCCACCACATCCTTCAAACCCTCCACCACAGGCGGACGATTCACCACCACAACCGCTCCACTACTCATCTCCCGACTCTTCTCCTCTCCATCCACTATCCCCCTCACCAACACATCGTACACCCCGGCATCCTCCGCTCCCGCTGCCTCCACCACCCACTCGGCTCCACTCCCCGCTTCCCCAAGCGACACCCCGTTGCGTCTCCACTGATAACTCACCCCGGTTCCCTCTGCCTCCACACTCAACACCAGCATTTCACCCTGCCTCACACTCGCACTCTGCGGCTGACGCGTCACTCGCACCGGCACGTTCACTCCCAACACACCAGCCCCGCTCACCGTCTCTCCAAACTCATTACTCGCTACCAACTTGTACACACCCGCGTGCTTCGACTCCTCCACCTTCGCTATCGCATATGACAAACCAGTCGCCCCATCCAACAACACTCCATCCTTGTACCACTGATAACTCATCGGCGGCGTCCCACTCACCTTCGCACTAAAGAACACTCCGTCCCCAATATTCACACTCTGCGACATCACCTGCCGCTCAAACACCGGCGGCGCCTTCACCGTTAAACGCGCAGGCACCGTCGCCACCGTCGACCCTCCATTGCCCACCACCACATCGTACAACCCTCCAGACCCCTCACGCCCCTCTTCGCCCGGATCGGCCGCCGCAATCGTCAACACGCTGCTATTCACCCCGCTCACACCACTCGCACCGCTCACCCCATCTCCCTCCACCAACGCCACTCCATTCTTGCGCCACTGATAATCCAAATCCGACGCACCCACCCGCGGCGTCCCAGTCGCCACCACTTCAAACCTCACCCTCTCCCCGGGCAGCACCTCTCTCGACTCCGGCTGCAACGCGATTCGCACAGGCACCCGCACCCCTAGCACCGCCCCCGCACTGCTCACTTTCCCAACCACATTCCACACCTCCACATCATACACACCGGCATCCTGCTCACCCGCA
>JBILLC010000363.1:0-3413 GCA_044376275.1 Chthoniobacteraceae bacterium
GTCGCCACGAATTGGTGGCGCACCATTGCTTGGACATTGCGCGGGATCTGCCTTCTCTGGATAATTTGGTGATGGATGTACCGCGTTAGGTCTTCTGATTCGGGTTTACGTTTCCCTCGATGGGAAGCCCCAGAGTGTCTCGCGCTTATGTCTCGTTCCCGCGTTGTTCTGCTGATCGTGATCAACAAAACGCCTTGTCAAGGTTGAGGGCTGCCCGTCTTGTTCCAGAGGATTCTGAGATTTTTCGTCTGACGGCCGGCCAAGATCAGATCCGGTTTTCCATCGCCATCCAAGTCCGCTGACTTGATATCTTCAATGGCGACTTCCTCTGCTGAAAGTTCGCTTGCACGCCACTGTTTCCCATCAGGATCGCTGGGAGTGAATAAACGTACGCCCGGCGTGCCCTTCGGGTTCATCGCCCTCCAACCAACCACTATCTGGTCGCTGCCAGTGCCAAGAAAATCTTTTGTGACAACGGCGTGGCCGTCCTTGAGGGACTGATCGAGGGTTTGCTTTTCCCAAAGGCCCTTATTCTTCGACTCGTCTTTGCTCGTGTAGACCGCCGCAGTGCTGCCATGCATTGGCTCGATTGTCGCAATAAAACGCCGTCCGCTCGGAAGTTTTCCATCGCGCACTTCGCCCGCCCATGATTCTGATATCTGGCGTTTTTTCCAGCTTCCAGAGCTGCGTCCGAACCAGAAGACGCCTTCTTTGGCTGCAGTTAGCAATTCGTGTTCCGGGTCGTTGTCCCAGTTGATTGGGTGAAAATTGTGGCTCGCATGCGTGAAATCGCTCACGAGAGACATTTGCCATGCTGCCCTTGGGTCTTCAGGCATGCTGTAGGCGTAAACGCGGCTGCCCGCGCCAACGCTATTGACGTTTCCTCGCCCGTGTAATGGTTTGACGATCAGCTCCCATTTTCCTGAGGGTGCAAGCACCCAGTGCATGCGGTGAACTGTTGGTTCGTGCGGCAGTTTCACGGATTCCCAACGCGATGTGCGGTCCTTCGGGGCGAGGAGGTAAAAAACGGCTCCGCTTTGATCCAAATCATTGGTCTCCGATGGATTCCATTGCGCGCCGACGGCAATTTCCGCTTTGCCGTCTCCATCTATGTCCTCAGCTGCGACGCATACGTTGTCACGGGTGCTGAGATTCTCGGCGATGATGTGTTTTTTCCAAGAAGGATTCTCGTACCACTGAACTGTGTGTTGGTCAGCGAGAATGATGTCAGGTTTTTGATCGCCATTGACGTCTGCAATCGCGATGCCGTAGCCGATTTGGACGGCGTTGTCGATGTCCTGCGCCTTGAAGACTGGCTCTGGTGGCGACCCAAAAATATTTACGACGAGCAGTAAAGAGAACGTGGTGGGAATAATGACGATGTTCTGCATGGAGAAGGGGTGGTTCGCGCCAATCGTGAAACTCCCGGAAGCAAGATCAAGCACAGATCCGAGCGATTGAATCCCATTCGCATTCTCTGAGTGTGTGTCTTGAGGTGCGCCTGATGAAGCTGCCGTGCCTGCGAGGATTGTCCTACATGTCTCCGGAGAGCGCTTTGATTACCGTTGCGGCATCCATGATCCATTGTTGCCACTGCTGCCGCTGCGGGTGTGCGGGATCGAGTAGATTGATGCGCGTCGATGCCGCTCTTTGCACGCGTCTTGCGCCCTCGATTGCACGCTGTGTTTTTGTATAAAAAGGGTCGAAGTCACCGAAACGGAGGTAGCAAAACGGGTTGCGGGTGCTTGAAAACGAAGTGGACTCGATCCCATCCAGAGATTCGGACCAGATGATCGCTTTACCAGACTTGCAGAAGCCCGAATAGATTTTGCGATCGGTTCCAAGCCAAAGAGGAAGTCCATCATTATCAACATCTAAAGTTGATTCATGGAGAAATCGATCGTCCAGTTTCGGCTGATTTTGTGAGAGCTGGCTGGGTTGTTTTTCAACTGAAAATGAGTCCGGAGAAGTTGAATAAGTGACCGGCCGGTTTCGTTTATTGGTTAAGCTGTTGAGTTTAAACATCAACGCAACCATCGCAGCTGTAGGCGATCATGGATGGATGCGGTTTGGTAGCAAAAGCGCTATAGGTTGATGCCTATGTTCTCGCGGTGCTCAATCGATTGGAGGATGGTTGGTCCTCGAAAGATGGTGCGCTCAGTCGGGCGTCTTCCGGCCTAGTCCTGCTCAAACACGAATGCGCCTTTTTTATTTCCAACAAGAATGGCTGGTCTACTGCTGCTCTTGATCGGGGCGACGGTGACTTGGGTGCCGACTCCGGAGTCGGAGTCGACCAGGTGTGGGATGAATTGCGCGCCATTCTGGCTTCGGCTGAGTTCGAACCAGTACAGCACGGCGGGATCATTCGAGCCTGGGTCGCCGCCTTTCGGACCGTGGGCCCAAAAGCGCTTGCCAGTGACCAGATCAGGGAGTCCGTCTGCGTTGATATCTCCAAGCGCGAGCGCATGCGGTTGAGTGAACACGGTTTGATGCGAGGTTTCCTCGGGTTTGGTTCCTACAATCCAGTGACGCCGCCAGCCAATGACGCCGGCTTCGTCGGTTTGCTCGAACCATGCGACCCCGAATCCGTGGGCTTGTATGCTTGTGATGACGTCGGCTTTTCCATCGCCATTTACATCGGTCACAAGCATCTGGGCGCCGCCCACGCCAAAGATTGCTTCATGGAAAATCCACTCTGGATCGGTCTCCAGGCTGGCTGGCTGCTCCCACCAGCCCTTTGATTCAATCAGGTCGGGCCTGCCGTCTCCGTTGAGATCGCCCATGCCCAATCCGTGTGTGAATTTTTGCCAGCGGCCCTTCGGTGAAATTGGATGCCAAGTCCAAGGGGATTCCGGGTGCAATGGATCGGGGAGGGCGTACCCGAGAAACCCTGCGCTGCTGCACACGATCCCTTTTCTTGATTCCTTGGTGACGGGAAGATAGCCCGGCGATTCGTTGTCTACGCTCTCAAGTGCGAGGTGCTTTTTCCATTCCCCGTTTGTGGCTCCCGGATTTTGGAACCAGAATGCCTCCTTGCCCGGAAAGCCCAGCACAAGCAGGTCTGGCCAGCCGTCCTGATTAAAGTCGTCGGTGTAATCAATGAAGTTGTCGGAGTACCCGTTTTCGGGGGATTTGGCGCCCTTGAATCCCGCCATTTGTTTGGGTTCTGCTCCGGGTTGAGCGAGGGACCATGTGGCTGTGGCTGGGTAGATTTCGTGTTTAAGTTTGAAATCGGGGCCTTCGAACCACCATGGGCCGTAGGCGATGTCTTGAACGCCATCCCGGTTAAAATCCGCTGTCGCCGCGCCCTCAGCCCAAAAATCATCGATGAGATGTTTTTTTGAAAATGATTGGGCATTTGCGATTGATGCGAGGAGCACGCAAACGAGGGAGCCCGTGAAAATTTGTCTCGG
>JBILLC010000364.1:0-3411 GCA_044376275.1 Chthoniobacteraceae bacterium
GATCGGAATCGCTCGAGGCCTTCGCACAGAAGCTCTGAACCAAAAGCACCCGCGCTGCAGACAATCGGCGCAGACGACCCAGACTCGACGCGTGCGAGGCTGCATTCATCTCCTTTTGATGAATCGCGAGAGCAACCCAAAGGTACCCAAAAAATTATCGCTCCGCCCGAGTCCCCCCCACCGCACCCTCGTTTTCCGCCGGAGTCCATCCTGCTTCGCCTCGGGTGCCTCACACCCAAGCGTTCCGCGCTTCACCTCTCGGGGACTGAACTGAGGGCCACCCGGAAGCCATACAAGCTGTAATTGCGGGTCTCCGGGTAGTAGAAGTAGCGAGAGTCAACCGGGCAGTACTCTGCGAAGTCGATCCAGCTCCCACCCCGAACCACGCGCTTGCCAGTTTTCTCATCCAGACCATCCCACATCCACTCCCAGACATTCCCTCCAACATCGTAAAAACCCAGCGCGTTCATTTTGAAACTACCAACTGGCGCTGTTCCCTTGATTCCGTCCACCCCAACCTTCGCTGGATCCTTTCTCCCATCTTCTGCCACCGCGTAATTCCCATCATCCCAGTTCGGTGGATAATAATCTCCCCAAGGATATTTGCTAGTACCTACCGCCGCCTCCCATTCCGAGTTCGTTGGCAGCCTCCATTCTTTCCCAGTCGCCTTGCTAACCCATTCGCAAAACTGCTTTGCATCATTCCAGTTTACGTTAACCACCGGATGCTCGTCGTTCTGCTCAAACTCAGAGCTTGGCTGCTTCCAATTCGGCAGCCCCTCAGCCTTCAGGTACAACTTCCATTCCCCAACCGTAAACTCTGTCTTGCTCAGCAGAATCTTAGTACCGGGCACAGGCAGCATTTTTGCC
This sequence comes from Chthoniobacteraceae bacterium, assembly GCA_044376275.1. Taxonomy (GTDB): domain Bacteria; phylum Verrucomicrobiota; class Verrucomicrobiia; order Chthoniobacterales; family Chthoniobacteraceae; genus Chth-196. The sequence goes on from JBILLC010000364.1 coordinate 871, forward strand.
TCCAAACGACGCACCAGCTCCGGAATCACACTAAGATCTTTCTTACGATCTCTCCAGAAATCGCCAAGCGTAGTCGATAGAGCCATCGCCTCGTACTGCCGCCCTTGACTATTCAGCGCTTCAAACAGGGCAGCTTTTGCTTTTGCTTCACCGTCCTTGCTGCTCAATCCAATCAGCTCCTCGGTAAGTCTCAGGTTTACTTTTGCCTCCTCGATTTCTCCAAGTTCCAGCGAACGCCTGTAGGCTGCCATAGCCTCAGGCCACCTGACCATCACTTGCAGAACATTACCACGGATCCGGTGGTATTCGGCGACCTCAGGCTGCAGATCCACCGCGTTAGAGGCTGCTTCCAGTGCCTCATCTAAATTTCCACCCTGCACCGCATCTGCTGCGCGCAATGCGAAGGTAGGCGCACTTGCACGCAGCCGCGCCAACGCTGCGCTAGCCTTGCGTCCCTCCACAACCACCTTTACACTGAAGCTACTCACGACAATCAGCATGGCAGCAGCAGATCCTGCCAACACCTTGTTGCGAGCCACCCACAGTTTGATGCGCTTCAAAGCTCCAGCATCCTCAGCACTGGTAGCAAAACCGTTCTGGTAGCGTTCAATGTCACCAGCAAAAGCCTCCACGCTCGCGTAGCGCTTGTTTCTTTCAGTTGCCATGGCTTTGAGCGTCACCGCTTGCAACGCCTCCGGTACTTCAGCACCCATCGCAGTATGTGTCCAAACAGTCACGCTGCCCTTGCCACCGCGTTTCGTGACCATCGAGCTGATGCTCCCGTTCTTCACTTTCGTGAGCACCTCGTCCAACGTCGTACCCTCAATCGGCGGACGCAGTGTGAGGATCGCATAGAGAATGCCACCCAAGCTGTATATGTCAGACCGCGTGTCCAATTCAGCAACCATTCCCATGGCCTGCTCCGGTGACATGTACTGGGGAGTGCCCATGACTTCGCCTTCCATAGTCATGCCATAGTCGCCAGTGTCATTGACTCGTGAAACACTCGCGCCCTGTTCTTCACGTTCACCCAGCACCTTCGCCAATCCCCAGTCCATCACCAGCACTTCGCCATATTCACCCACCATGATGTTTTCGGGCTTCAGATCCCGATGCAGGATCCGCTTGCTGTGCACAAACATCATCGCGTCACAAACCTTGCGAAAAACTGTCAGTAGCGTGGCTCGTGGGTAATCCTTCATCGCTGCAGCATCCCCATCACGGACCAAGTTCAGAACCGCTTGAAGGGTGCGACCCTTGATCAGCTTCATGCTGTAGAAAGGTCTGCTCTGTGCGTCCACGCCGATGTTGTAGATAGGAACAATGTTGGGATGCGCAAGCTGAGCAAGCACCTCCGCTTCCTTTGAAAATCTGGGATCTTCTCCAGCTTCACTCACACTGCTCACCTTGACGGCCACGTTGCGTTTGAGCTGTGGGTCTTCGCCAAAGTAAATCTGCCCCATGCCGCCACGGGCGATTTCACGCACGAGGGTGTACTTGCAATGGATCGATGCTTCATCAGCTGAAGTTGACGAAGCAAAGGGACTAACCGTTGATTCAGTTTTCTGAACACTCGAACGCGCAGGTGTTTTCTGTGGAATGGTCACATCCAAGCTCGCCTTGCTTTTGGCCACTGCCGGCTGAGGAATGGTAATGTCCAAGGACCCCGAAGTGGGAGGTACAACTGCTGGTTGCACCAGTTTGACCTCTATCACCAACGTGACGTCTCCCACCTGAACACTCGCCGGATACTCCACCTGCACGCGCTCACGAATTTGATGACCATTGACCAGCGTCCCACCACCGAGATCCTCAACCTGCATTCCAGCTTCGCCAATCCACACCCACGCGTGTCGTGGTTTCACGCCGTCGCCAGCCACAGTCAACACATCCGATGCAGTCTCCGTTCCAATCACAAACTGCGATTCGCCGGTGTCCACCGAGCTAAGAATTCCCGCGGGTCCGTGAAGGGTGATTGACCATTGGCGCATCTGCATCACGCTACGCCGCGCATCCACAGACTCAACTGCAAACAAACCGCTTCCGTCCTCAGCCCACGGTCGGCTGATCTCCGAAGCCTGATCACACCCTCAGTCCTCTGCCCGACCCTCTTCGGCCAACGCCTGACGGCGGTCTCCCCCTCCATCTGCGACTCTCTTAGAGAGCACATGCCGGAGGAACCCATCCATCACCCAAACGACAAACTCCTCAAAGCCACTTTCTCCAACCCCGACAACGCTCGCGGCTTTTTTGAAAACTATCTGCCCGAGCAAATCTCTCTTGCCGTGGACTGGAATTGGCTCCGCCTCGAGTCCTCAACCTTTGTCGATCCGCACTTCGCCGCCTCCGAAAGCGATCTGCTCTTCTCGCTCAAACTCGCCGAATCCGACGCGTTCATTTACCTGCTCTTCGAACACCAAAGCTCCGAGGATCCGCGCATGGCGCTGCGCCTGCTCTCGTACATCCTTCGCATCTGGGAGCGCTTCGCTGCGGCGCATCCCGCTCCGTCAAAACTGCCAGCCATCCTTCCCATCGTGCTCG
>JBILLC010000365.1:0-3404 GCA_044376275.1 Chthoniobacteraceae bacterium
CCGTTAAAAGCAGCGCCAGACTTCAATAGGTAAAACAAATTTCCATGCAATTTTTGGCTCCAGCTAAAGTGAACCTTTCCTTGCGAGTGCTCGGGCAAAGGGAAGACGGGTTTCATGCGTTAGACAGTTTGATGGTCAGGGTTTCAGTCTTCGATACCCTCGAGATCGAAAGTACTGATGCTGGCGAAATTTCGTTTTCATGTGATGCAGCGGACGTTCCCTCGGATCACTCCAACCTCGTGGTGCGTGCGGCGCTTTTGTTTTGCAGCCAAAACAACGTGGCTCCCGGTTTGCGAATTCATCTGCAGAAGGTCATACCGCACGGTGGCGGCTTGGGCGGTGGCAGCAGCGATGCAGCGACCACTTTGATGGCGCTCAACTCGATGTTCCATACAGGCCTTTCAAGAGACGCTCTGTCGCTACTCGGTGCGCAGATCGGATCAGACGTGCCGTTCTTTTTGTACCAATGCGCCGCGCGAATCTCAGGAAGGGGCGAGGTGGTGGTTCCTGCCGCGTCAGTTCAAGGGCTGCGGATTTTACTCGTGAAACCTCCGTTCGGAGTGCCGACACCGTGGGCGTACAAGCGCTGGAGGGATTCGATTGAACTGCCCGGGATCCAGTACGGGGTTCAGGCGCTCGAACGGGTAGAATTAGTCAACGATCTGGAGCGACCGGTGTTTGAAAAGTACCTTTTTCTTGCGGATCTCAAGCAGTGGCTGCTGCAGCAGCCTGAGTTGGAGGGGGCGCTATTGTCGGGATCTGGGGCAACCGTTTTCGGCGTGATCAGAAACGGAGAGAATCTCGAGGCCCTCAAGCTCCGATTGGAGCGCGAATTCGGGGCCGAACTGTGGGTGCGGGAATGCGAGGTGCTCGATTGACCTGCAAAGAATGGGATCGGCCGGGTGTTTTCTGAAGTTAGGGCACGAGCATTATTTTTCCCGAATCGGGATCCTTTACCCGGGTGCCCGGGGGAATTCCTGCCGCGTCCAAAATCTTTCCATCGTACGGGCTTTTGATCCACCCATTTTTGCCTGGAACTTTGGTGGCGTATTTCGGTTCTTCGTTCCTTGCCGCGGGGGCGGGGGTCGGCGCCGAGGTTTTGGCGCCTGTCGCCGGTTGTGATTTTTGGGTGTCCTCCGGGACGGACTGTTTTTGCGTCTCGCTTTGCGTCGGCTCCGCCGTTGGGTTCGCTGCAGAGCCAATGCTCGACTGCTCTCGATCGGAGTTTGCCGGGGCGCCTTGAGGGGAAGTGGTCCGCAGACTGATCAGATCACGCTGTTCTTTCCAGATGCGCTGGAGTTCGAGTTGTTTCTCCGTGGGGCTCAGCTGGGTGTTGTTTCGAATGCCCAGCTCTTCGGCCTCCAATTCTGCCATGCTTTTCTGGGCGGTGGGAGAGTTTTGAGCACTTGGCGCGCTCCGATCCAGCGAGGATCCCTCAGTGGCGGAAGTTCTCTTGGGTTGCCGGCCTTCAATCCGGTTGTTTTGGGAGTAAGCGTCATTCTCTGGCGCGCATGCAGTGATAGCCACCATTCCAAACAAGGCCAGTGCGCGTCCGCTGAATTTTGAGTTCATAACATCTTCGATAGTAGCCAAATCAAGACGGTTGCAAATCTCAAATTTTCGCCCGCGCAAACGCGAGGGCAGGGCTGCGTTGGCGGCGCCAGTGGAATGGATAGGTTGCCACTGCGTTTACAGGTTTAAAATGAGCCAACCACCAGTCATCGGCTGGAGCTTTTGATGTTTTACATTGCAAAGCGGCGGTTTTGGCTCCAGTGAGGGAATTGATGAGATCGATTTGTTTTTTTCTGATGGTTTTGGCCTCGGGTCCGGCTGGAGTACTGGCTGCGGATAAGGCCAGCCCAGTGTCCATCGACAGGGTGGAGTTGTTGGAGTATCGCGGGGCAAAACCCCAAACGGCCGCTGACGCAATGCCCAAGCCAGCAGCTGTGCCGGCAGGCAAGCCGGGAATGGCCAAGTCGGCACCGCTCATTCCACAGTCCAAACAGCTAAAAATTATCCTTCGCAAAAATAGCGCCTCTGACTTTCAAAGCGAGTTGGTGGTGAAATACTGGATGATTGGTCGGGATAGCAAAACCCAGAAGCCGCTGGTACTCTCCAGCGGCCAGTCGGAATGGAATGTGAAACCCGCGGAGCGAGGAAAAGAGATTCTTTCCGAGCCGTATCAGGGATCCTACGCGCTGAGGTCGCCTGTTGCTGCCAAGAAACCAGGGACCACGGGGCAGCCTGCAGAGGGTGCGGGCGCCTCCCCAGCCGAGTCAGCTGCAATCAGCGCGAAAGTGGCCGGTTACGCCGTGCAAGTTTTAGTGGCCGGGAAAGTGGTTGCGGAACAGTATTCAGAGGCCGCGTTCAAAGCGGGACTCGAATCTGGCGCCATCTCCCGGCCAGCAGCCAAGGCGGAGTAGCCATCGGTCCATTCCGCGCGAGCGCGACAGGACTTGGCGCAACGCATTGAATTACCCCAGCGCGCTAACGACTGCATCGCCCATCTCCCGGGTGTTCACTCGCGCGCAACCCTCGCTCCAGATGTCACCCGTTCGATATCCGCGGTCGATCGCTTGACGCACAGCAAGCTCGATTTGTTCGGCAGCCGCATTGAGACCAAACGCATACCGAAGCATCATTGCGCCGGAAAGAATTTGCGCGATCGGATTGGCGATTCCTTTGCCCGCGATGTCCGGGGCTGTTCCGCCGCTTGGTTCGAATAGACCGAACCTTCCGTTTGCCAGCTCCCGCGTGCCCAGGGAGGCGCTCGGCAGCATCCCCAGAGAACCGGTGATCATCGCCATTTCGTCCGAAAGGATGTCGCCAAAAAGGTTTTCCGCCAAAACGACATCGAAACCGCGCGGGTTGCGCACCAGTTGCATGGCAGCGTTGTCCACGTAGAGGTGGTTGAGCTCAACAGTCGGATATTGCTTTGAAATTTCGGTAACCGTCTTGCGCCAAAGCACGCCGTTCTCAAGCACATTCGCTTTGTCGATCGATGTGACTTTGCCCGAACGCTGTGCGGCCGCCGCGAACGCGATGTGCGCGATCCGCTCAATTTCGCTCTGCTTGTAAACCATCGTATCAATCGCGACCGCCTCGCCGTTCTCCGTGTGCGTCCCCTTCGGTTGTCCAAAATAAAGCCCACCCGTGAGTTCGCGGACGCAAAGCACGTCGAACCCTCCGGGAATCAGTGATTCTTTCACCGGCGAAGCGTGCGTGAGGTTTGGATAGCAGATGGCCGGACGCAGATTGGCAAAGAGCTGGAAATGCTTTCGCAAAGGCAGCAGCGCGGCGCGCTCGGGTTGCTCGTTCGGGGGCAGCGACTCCCACTTCGGGCCGCCAACCGAACCAAAAAGAACCGCATCCGCCGCTTCGCAGGTTTTCAGGGTGCTTTCCGG
>JBILLC010000082.1:0-7228 GCA_044376275.1 Chthoniobacteraceae bacterium
CGTCTTGCTGGGGCCAAACGTCGATCATTTTGACCGCGTCAACTATCCAGTTGCCGCCTGCGAGGAGACCGGTGCGTGAACTCATGGGAGAGGAAGAAGTAAGGGCTCAGTAAAAAGTTGAACCGAATAACAAAGGGCAGTCTGGAGGCGTTGCCAAGAATCGTTTTCTATCAAAATCACTCCCGCAGCGGTGCTCGGTTGAATGTCTCGGCGTGTCGCTGGATCCTGGCGGCGGCTACGCGGATTTTGACTTGAGCCGCTCGATGTGCGCTCCCAATCCGGCGAGCTTCTCGTCGATGGACTCGTATCCGCGGTCAATATGGTAAACCCGGTTCACTTCCGTCATCCCGTCCGCAACAAGTCCCGCAAGAACCAGCGCCGCCGATGCGCGTAGATCGCTCGCCATCACGGGTGCGCCGCTCATTTCGGATATTCCGCGGATCACCGCAGTGCAACCGTCCAGAGAGATATCAGCGCCCATGCGTTTGAGTTCGGAGACGTGCATGAACCGCTGAGGGAAGATTTTTTCCGTGATTCGGCTTTCCCCGTTGGCCCTGCAGAGTAGCGCGCACATCTGCGCCTGCATGTCGGTGGGAAAGCCGGGATACGGGTCGGTGATGAGCTCGAGGGGGCGGGGTGCACCGTTGCTACGCAGGGTGATTTGGTCCTTGCGGATATCAAGGAGGTACCCGCCGTCGGTCAGCGCGTTGGTGACGGCATTCAGATGCTCCGGGTTGACCCGTCGAAGTGTCACCTCGCTGCCGGCAATCGCCGCTGCCGCGAGAAAGGTGCCCGCCTCGATCCGGTCAGGAATGACAGTGTGTTCTGCGCCGTGAAGTTCTTTGACGCCTTCGATGGTGATTCTGCGAGTGCCGGCGCCTTCGATTTTTGCGCCCATTTTGATGAGGAAGTTCGCGAGGTCGACGACCTCTGGCTCCGCAGCGGAGCCCTCGATGACCGTGACTCCCTCCGCAAGGGTGGCCGCCATCATGACGTTGTCGGTGCCAAGCACGGTTGGGCCCTGACGGCCCTCCAGATTTACGGTTGCGCCCCGTAATTCGTTTGCAAAGAGCTTCACGTCGCCCGCTTCGACACGGCTCGCGGCGTTCAGTGCATTGAAGCCTTTCAAGTGCAGATCAATGGGCCGGTCGCCAATGACGCATCCGCCCGGGAGCGAGACCGTTGCCTCGCGCGCCCGTCCCAGCAGCGGACCGAGCACGCACACGGACGCTCTCATTTTGCGCACAATATCGTACGGCGCCACGGTGCTGATGTCTTCGGCCTTGATGGTGACGGTGCCGCTCGCGCGCTCCACCTGCGCACCCAGGCGGGAAAGAATCTGCAGCATGTAATGGATATCGCTCAGATCGGGCACCGAGTGGATCACGCACGTGTCGCGTGTGAGCAGAGTCGCGGCGAGGATTGGAAGGGCGGAGTTTTTTGAACCGCTGATCTTCACCGTACCTGAAAGTTGGTGGCCGCCGTGGACGATGATCTTATCCATAAGATGCAAATAAAAATCGGTTGCGTCCCTGATAGTCAGTTTCCCCGCGGATTGAATTAAATCCGGATTCAGCAAGAAACTCGGACAGTATCTCGGATTGATTGTGTCCGATTTCGAGCGCGAGCATGCCTGAGAGTTGGGAAGTGGACTGGCGAATGAGCTCTCGGATGATTTGGGTGCCATCGGGGCCGCCGTCCAGCGCGAGCGCGGGGTCGTGCTGGACTTCCCGAGAGAGGGCGCTGATCTCGGCTGCTGGAATGTATGGCAGGTTTGCGACGATGAGGTTGAATGCGCGATCGCGTTCGGGGAGTTGATTGAAAGGCTGCAAGAGGCCGCCTTCCCAGAATTTAACCCGGTCTGCGAGGTTCAGCGCGTTGGCGTTTTCAGCCGCGAGCGCGAGCGCGTCGGGCGAGATGTCCACCGCGTGAACCTCCGCCTCTTTCCATTGAGCGGCGAGGGTGAGCGCAAGTACGCCGCTGCCGGTTCCGATGTCTGCGAGCCGCAGCGGTGCGACTTCGTGCAGTTTGATAATGCGTTCCGCGAAAAGCTCCGTTTCGGGGCGTGGGATCAGCGCACGTTTGTCGGACTTAAAGACGTGGCCGTGGAATTCCACCGTGCCCAGAAGGTGCTGCAGGGGTTCGCCGGCGGCCCGGCGGCGCACCAAGTCCCGAAGCGGCCCGAGTTCCTTTTCGCTCAATGGTCGGTCGAATTGCATGTAGAGGTCCATGCGTCTGAGTCCGAGCACATGGGCGAGCAGATGCTCGATGTTGAGGCGCGCGCTTTCGATCCCGGATTTTGCGAAATATCCCGCGGTGGATTGCAGGATTTCGAGAACGGTTTTCATTCGATCCGGGTCGGTAGCGCGAAAAAAACCTCGATTACAGCGGCGTCAGCTCTGCGGGTTGCTCGCGGCCTCGAGTCTGTCTGCCATGTCGGCCGCTTGGAGTGCGTTGAGCATTTCAGTGATATCCCCCTCCATGAATCGGTCGAGGTTATAAAGGGTGATGCCTATGCGATGGTCGGTGACTCGGTTTTGAGGGTAATTGTAGGTGCGGATCTTTTCTTCGCGGCCCCCGGTGCCGACCTGACTCTTGCGCTGGGCCGCGTATTTTTCGGCTTCCTCGCGCTGTTTGCGTTCGAGGAGGCGCGAGCGCAGAATTTGCAGGGCCTTTTCCTTGTTCTTCTGCTGCGAACGTCCGTCCTGACACCGTACGATCATGCCTGAGGGAATGTGCATCACCTGAACTGCGGAGTCGGTGGTGTTGACTCCCTGTCCGCCCGGGCCGCCTGCGCGGCATACCTCGATTCGCAGTTCGTCGGGTTTGAGTTCAAAGTCGACTTCCTCCGCTTCGGGGAGCACGGCGACGGTGGCGGTTGACGTATGGATGCGGCCCTGGGCCTCGGTGGCGGGCACCCGCTGCACGCGATGCACCCCGCTCTCGTAGCGGAGCTTGCGAAACACGCCGTCTCCGCTGACTTTGAAAATCATTTCCCGAAGCCCGCCCAGTTCATTTTCGCTCGACTCCAAAGTCTCGATTTTCAGGCCGATGGTTTCAGCGTACCGGAAGTAAAGGCGTGCAAGATCCGCCGCAAAAAGCGCCGCCTCGTCACCGCCTGTGCCCGCGCGGATTTCAACAATCGCATCCCGGTCCTCGTTGGGGTCCGGGGGCAGCAGCGCCAGTTGGAGCTCCTTGCCGAGGGATGCGACTTTGGCCTCAAGAGCAGGGAGGTCTGCCTGCGCCATTTCGGCCAGTTCCGCATCGGTGCCTGAGGCGAGTTGGCTTGATTCCTCAAATTCGGTGGTGACCCGCTCCAGCTGTTGGGCGAGTGAGAGCAGTTCCTTCAGGCGCGTGTGTTCCCGCAGCAGTTCGCGCGCTTTTTTCGGGTTGTCATACAGATCCCCGGCGCCAACGATTTTCTCAAGTTCCTCAAAGCGTTCCCTCTTGCGGGCAATCAGCGGGCCGAAATCCATAAGCAGTGATGGCGGAGATTCTTGGGATTGAACGGTTCCGGGAAAAAGTTCAGCGTCGCGCTCCTTGGCGGATTGATCACCGGACAGGGAGGCCCGAACGGCAAAAGAAAACGGTGAAGGCAGCACTCGGCGCCTTCACCGTTCCCGAAATTCGCAATTGTGCAGCTAGAGCTTCTTCCGGCGTGTGGTTTGCGCAGCGGAATAACGGCGGGTGAATTTCTCAATCCGGCCGGCCGTATCGACAAATTTCTGTTCGCCCGTGAAGAAGGGATGGCATGCAGCGCAAATACCGATCTTCAGGTCGCGGCGCGTGGACCGGGTGTTGTAACTCGTCCCGCAAGCGCAGGAAATAACGGTAGGTTCGTAACGGGGATGAATCTCGGCTTTCATATCTTCGAAAAGGGCTCGAAACACTACCTCAACCCTGCATCAGAGCAACGAAAAAGAGCGCTTGGAGCGAAACATGGCGTTTTAAAGGGCGCCCAGGCTGGCGGAGGGCCCTTGATGAGAGCCTGCCGAGCGCGATATGAGCGCCGTATGAGCGCCTTAAGAGCGCCTTAAGAGCGCCGCAGCGGATCCGAGCGGCTAGGTAAAATGCAGTTCACTAGAAATTTTCGAGTCCTTGAACTCAAACTGCGTGACCTCCAGCGGGCGGCCCAGGATCTTCCCGAGCTCAAGTCTCTTGGACGTGATTTGGTCGAGCCGTGGTTTGATGGTCGCCATCGCCATGCTCGCAAACATTCCAGCGCCCGCGTCCAGAGAAACCGAGTCGAATTCCACTTTCCCAGAGTTGCTTATGGAGACCCTGCCGCGGATTTCAATCTCCACGGAGGCTACGAAGATTTTCGCCGTCACCTGCAGTGCCACACCCAGGCTTCCGGGGCCGCCGGGGCTTAGCCGAAGGGATGTATGGGTGACTGAGACGCCCTGTTCCGCAGCGGCTTCCACCACCGCTGAGTGAACCAGTGCGCCGAGCGCCTCCTCGGGGAGGTCGGCGCGAAGGGCCGCTCCTGAAAATCCATCCGGTCCGTCGGCCGGTGTTTTCAGGGCAACCGGGTCGGGTGCGAATCCTGCCTCTTTAAGAATTGCGTTTGCTTGGGAGACGGCCTCTTCGGCGGATCTGGGCTTGGGCGGGTTGGAGAGGAGTTCTCGGAACATTTCAGGACGGGTTTGTGGGCGGAGGTTTATGAGACGGGTAGGCGGCTGAGCAGATCCTCCCGCGAGGACGGGAGCCGATACAGCACTTTGAGGAGGGACTGGTCCGCCGGAAGGTTTCCGTCTGCGATTCCCAGCAGTCGCGCCAGTTCCGCTTCAAAGTGGTGCAGCGCTCGGCGCGAGGCCGGGGCCGTGTTCAGGAATCGTAGCGCGCGCAGGAGCAGGTTGAAAAGTTCGGGTACCGGGGTTTCGGATTCCGTGGCGCGCTCCAGCAACTCGGTTGCATAGGAGGCGAGGGCGACTTTTGGATAGTCGGTTCGCAGGCCCGGAAAACTCTCGCACAAGTTCGCTTCGCGCAGGGGATGCAAGTCTCCTGTGCGGGCCGGTTGAAACTGGATTTCGCACAGGTGAAAGAGGTCCAGAACGCCGGCGAGACGGTTTTTGGGACGGAGCGCGCCCTTTGCGACGGTTTTGATGCGTCCAAACTCGGGGGTGAGCCAGCAGGTGATGAGGCTCGTTTCCGTGAGTCTAATTTTTCGCAGGAGTATGGCCGGGGTGCTGTGCACGAGGAATGGGTCCGAACTTGAGTTTGCCTGGGGACCGCAGAAGCGTAGCACTTCACCGCTCTACAATCTTGCACAAAGCACTGGATGCCTTGACACCAGAACCCTGCTTCTTAACCTGCGCGGTTTCAACATTGCTTATGAATCTTCCGATTGATGCCTTTAAACGTGCCGCCAATGAAGCTCGCGGCCTCGCGATGGATGCCGTCCACGCTTGCTCCTCCGGCCACCTGGGTCTGCCTCTTGGCTGCGCGGAAATCGGTGCGGTACTTTTTGGCGAAACCCTCCAGTACGACCCAGCCGAACCACGGTGGCTGAACAGAGACCGGTTCGTGCTCTCCGCCGGACATGGTTCGATGTTTCTCTACAGCTGGCTGCATCTGGCCGGGTACAAGCAGATGGGAATCGACCAGGTGAAAAACTTCCGGGTGCTCGGATCCCATACTCCGGGGCATCCGGAGAGTTTTGAGACCGAGGGCGTGGAGTGCACCACTGGTCCGCTTGGGCAGGGGGTGGCCAACGCGGTGGGGATTGCGGTTTCGCAGAAAATGGCGGCGGCCCGGTTCAATACTGCGACGCATACGATTTTCAAGAACCACGTCATCTGTCTGGCTGGGGATGGTTGTTTGCAAGAGGGGGTGGCCGCGGAAGCCGCTTCATTCGCAGGGCACTACAAGTTGGACAACCTCGTGCTGATTTATGATTCAAACGACGTCACCTTGGACGCCATGGCTGACGCGTCCCAAAGCGAGGACGCTGGCAAGCGGTTCGAGTCGTTGGGATGGCACGTGCAGCAGGTCGACGGACACGATTTCACGGCGATCGCCGCTGCACTGCAGAAGGCGAAGATCACGCCGGGCAAGCCGCATATCATCATCGCCAAAACACTGATTGGAAAAGGTATTCCCGAGGTTGCCGGCACTGCAAAAGCGCATGGCGAAGGTGGCGCGAAGTTCATCGAAGCTGCCCGCAAAGCGTTGGGTTTGCCCGAGGCGGAGCATTTCCATGTGTCTGCGGAGACGCACGCGTTTTTCGCTGCGCGCCGCGCCGAGCTCGCGAAGAGGCACGCGGAATGGAAGACGACTTTCAATGCGTGGAGCGCGGCGAATCCGGAGCTTTCCGCGCAGCTGCATGCTGCCATTGCGGGCAAGGGTGTTTCCGCAGCCGAGCTTTCCGCAAAAATTCCGGCGTTCGCCGCAGACTCGAAAATCGCGACGCGCAAGGCGGGGTCCGACGTGCTTCAGCCGATCGCTGCGGCGTTGCCTCTGATGGTGTCGGGCAGCGCGGATTTGTACGGATCGACTTTGAATTACATTGCCGGGGCGAAAGATTTTACCGCAACGAGCTTCGAGGGGCGCAACATCCGATACGGGATTCGCGAGCACGCGATGGCCGCGATCATGAACGGGCTGGCGTACGATGGCATTTTCCAAGCGAGCGGCGCCACCTTCCTGGTGTTTGCCGATTACGCAAGACCGTCGATTCGGATCGCGGCTCTCTCACGGCTGCCGGTGGTGTATATCTTCACACACGATTCGGTTGGTGTCGGCGAAGACGGACCCACGCATCAGCCCGTGGAAACCGTCAGTGGTCTGCGCGTGATTCCAAATCTCAATGTGATTCGTCCTGCGGATCCGGAGGAAACAGCCGGTGCGTTTGCCGCGGCTTTTTCGCGTCAGGACGGCCCTACACTGCTTGCGCTGACGCGTCAGGCTGTGCCGCTCCTCTCGGGGATATCCGTCGAAGACCGGCGCAACGGAACCCTTAAGGGCGGTTACATCGCGCACAAGGAAACAGGCGCGCTGCATACAATCCTGATGGCAAGCGGCAGTGAGTTGCAGCATGCGCTGGCTGCGGCAAAGCAAATCGGGGAAGGGGTGCGGGTGGTTTCGATGCCGTCCATGTTTCTTTTTGAACAACAATCCGCGGAATACCGCGAATCCGTTCTGCCGTCTTCGGTGAGGAGACGCGTTGCGATCGAAGCGGGCGTGCGGGATCTCTGGTTCCGGTACGTCGGATTGGATGGAGCGGTGA
>JBILLC010000188.1:0-5241 GCA_044376275.1 Chthoniobacteraceae bacterium
TTGGAATCGATCGTTTTGGTTTGAGTGCGCCCGGCAATGTGGTGATGGAGAAGCTCGGGATCACTGCCCAGTCGGTTGTTGATGCGGCAAAGGCGCTGAAGTAGCGCTGAGCGTGGATTCTGGAGTTGAAGTGGGAACGCAAAGTTTCCGCGCCGCTCCAGGGTTCGCGGAGATGAGCGTGTTGGATTTAGAAAATCCCCTGATCCGTGTTTTGCGCGGGCGGGGGATTTTTTCGTGCGTTGTCAACGGCAGGTTGGACGCATGAATTTTTCAACAAAAGCATACGCGGTTGAGATGTCATTTTCTCGATCTGTGCTAGTCTTTACACCATGTGGGAGTTCCTAGGGCGGTGGGTAATTGTGATGAGCGTTGTGGCTTGGTTTTTGTGCATGAACCTTGGAGGGGCAGGCGTTGGTTTTTGGGACCGTTTTGGGGACGGTTTTGGAGGTGGAGTCGGCGGTGTGGGAATGACGGGGGGAGTGTGGGTGGGGTGGCCGTGGGCGTGGATGGCCGGGTTGTGGGTTGGTTTTTGGAATGCGTTGCTGCGGCCGCTGGTTTTGAGGTTTGGGATGCAGGGAGCCGGCGTTATCTGGGTGATGGGCGCGGTGGTTTTTTTAGTCAACGGGGTGTTGTTCTATGAGATCGACTCTTGGGTGCCCGGGCTGGGGTCGCTCGACGGGACTGCCAGAGGGATGGTGGGGGTGGCTGCGGCGCTGGTGAGCTGGGCGGGGTCACTGGTGTTTCATTCCCATGATCGACGCTGGCATTGGATCACTTATCATGGGGCCGTGCAGCGACAGCGAAAAACCAGTGACCCCGATGAAAACAGACAAACCAAGCGGTGATAGCGGCGAAGTTTTTGATCCGCGTGGGTTGGGGCGCGGGGACGAGGTCAAGGCCGGGGATGATGTGACTCCGGCGGCGCAGCGTGCACGGGTGAAGATTTGCGGGATCACCAGCCGTGAGGATGCGCTGGCGGCGGTATCAGCTGGAGCAGATGCCTTGGGGTTTAATACTTGGGAGGGGAGCAAGCGGTACATGGACATCCAGGAGGCCGGTGGATGGATGTTGGATCTGCCGGCGTTTGTGACGCGAGTGGCGCTGTGCATCAACAGGCCGCTGGAGGAGGCGTTGGAGATTGCCCAGTTGCCTTGGGTTGATGCGTTGCAGTTTCACGGGGACGAGTCGGTGGATTACTGCGAGCGGTTTTCAAAAGCGGGGTTTCCGTTCATCCGCGCGGTGCGCCTTGGAGCTGCGGAAGATTTGGAAAAACTCGATCAGTGGTCGACTTCAAGTGTGCTCGTGGATGCGGCCGTTGCCGGGGCTTACGGCGGTACAGGGGCTCTAGCCGATATGACGCTGGCGAGGCAGGCGGTGGAGCGGTTTCCTCGTTTGAACATCACCTTGGCGGGAGGGCTTACTCCCTTGAATGTGCACGAAGCTGTGGCTGCGGTGCGTCCCTACGCAGTCGATGTTGCCAGCGGAGTTGAGTCTGCGCCTGGCAGAAAGGGGGCGGAGCTCATGCGGGCGTTTGTGACCCGGGTTCTACAGAGTCGCTGAACCGGAAAGCGGCGCTCGCTCAGGTGATAAAAACGCCAATTGTTCTTGAGACTTTTGGGCGGCAGGGGGAGCTGGTTTGAGCGTATTTTTTTGGAGAAAAAACGTCACGCGAATGGAGCTGAAACCAGCTTGAGTCGGCGGATGGACTGATGGACTGAGGGATGTGACGAACATGGGCTCGCAACGATGAGCGATTCATCTGCTGCGAACGCTGGGAACACCCCTCCCGGACGCCCTCAAAGGAGGCGCCGGGCGGGTTTTCCAAGAACACTCCCGCTGTTTACGCCAGCAGCTGGCGCAGCACGAACGGAAGGATGCCGCCGTGGCGGTAGTAGTCCACTTCGATCGCGGTATCGATGCGGCTGCGCAGCTCGACGGATTCGGTTGCGCCGTTCGTCCGGTGGATGTGCAGCGTGACGGTGCTCATCGGCTTGATTGCATCATCGAGCCCGGTGAAATCAAACGTTTCTGATCCATCCAAACCAAGCGACTGTGCGCTCATGCCTTCCGGGAACTGGAGTGGCAGCACACCCATCCCCACCAGATTGGAGCGGTGGATACGCTCGAAACTTTGGGCGACCACCGCCTTCACGCCAAGCAAGCAGGTTCCTTTTGCAGCCCAATCCCGGGATGAGCCAGTGCCGTATTCCTGCCCCGCAAAAATTACCAGAGGCGTGTGTTCCTTCTGGTAGCGCATTGCGGCGTCGTAGATCGCAAGTTGCTCTCTGGAAGGGTGGTGGATGGTGACTCCGCCTTCAGTGCCGGGCGCCATCAGGTTTTTGATGCGCACGTTTGCAAACGTGCCGCGCGTCATGATCCGGTCGTTGCCCCGCCGTGATCCATAGCTGTTGAAGTCTTCGAAAGTGACGCCGTGTTCAGTGAGGAAACTGCCGGCAGGAGAGCTTTTCTTAATCGCGCCCGCAGGAGAGATGTGGTCGGTGGTCACCGAGTCACCGAAAATTCCAAGCGGCCGTGCGCCCTTGATTTCATGAATGTGTCCCGCTTCCAGCGAGAAATTCGTGAAGAAGGGAGGCTCCTGAATGTAGGTGCTGTCCTTGTCCCAGTTGTAGATCTCGCCGGTGGAGGAGGGGATCTCGTTCCACTTCGGATTTTGGCTCGCAAAATCCGTGTAAAGACGGCGGAACGACTCCGGAGATAGAGCGGACGCCATGGCGGTCTTCACCTCGGCAAGCGAGGGCCAGATTTCTTTGAGGTACACGGGTTTTCCGTCGGATCCGTTTCCGATCGGGTCTGTGGAGAGATTAATATCCACGGTTCCAGCGAGCGCGAAGGCAACGACAAGTGGAGGCGACATGAGGAAGTTCGCCTTGATGTTTTGGTGCACGCGCGCTTCGAAGTTCCGGTTACCCGAAAGAACGCTGGCTGCAACGAGGTCTTTCTGAACGATTGCTTCCTCGATTTTCGGGTGAAGCGGGCCCGAGTTGCCGATGCAAGTCGTGCAGCCGAATCCGACGACTTGGAATCCGAGTTGATCGAGGTAGGGCTGCAGTTTGGTGCGGTCTAGGTAATCCGCCACAACGCGGGAGCCTGGTCCAAGGGAAGTCTTGACGGCCGGGTTCACCTTGAGGCCGCGTTCCACGGCTTTTTTTGCGAGCAGTCCGGCAGCCAGCATGACGCTAGGATTGCTGGTGTTTGTGCAACTAGTGATGGCTGCGATGAGCACGCTGCCGTGCCCGACTTCCACATCGGAGTCGTGATAGGCTCGCGCGGCAGGTTCACTTCCTTCCAAGTGTACGGCATGGCGCGTGGGAAGATCCGCGGACGCCTTGCCATAACCGCCGTCTGGAATTGGTTTGGTGAAGAGAGATCCGAAAGTTTCTTTCAGTTTTGGGAGGTCGATTCGGTCTTGCGGCCGCTTTGGTCCCGCCACCGCTGGAACAACCGAGGCCAGGTCGAGTTCAAGTTCGATGCTGTAGTCAATCTGTCCCTTGCCTGGCACTCCCCACAGACCCTGGGCACGGTAGTAGGCTTCGAATGTTTTGCAGTGTTCTTCTGTGCGGCCGGTATCGCGCAAGTACTGGACGGTTTGTTCATCGACGGGGAAGAAGCCCATGGTCGCGCCGTACTCGGGCGCCATGTTCGCAATGGTCGCGCGATCCACCACTGGGAGGCTTTGGGCACCCGGTCCGAAGAACTCGACAAACTTCCCAACGACCTTTGCCTTGCGGAGCATTTGCGTGACCTGAAGCACCAGATCGGTCGCCGTGACGCCCTCGGAAAGCGCGCCAGTGAGGTGCACTCCCACGACTTCGGGGGTAAGGAAATACACGGGCTGCCCGAGCATGCCCGCCTCGGCTTCAATGCCACCGACACCCCATCCGACAACTCCGAGGCCGTTGATCATGGTCGTGTGTGAATCCGTTCCAACAAGGGTGTCCGGAAAATAGACGCCGTCCTTTTCCAGAACGCCCTTTGCCAAGTATTCCAAGTTTACTTGATGGACGATGCCGATCCCGGGCGGAACAACCCCAAAAGTTTTAAAGGCCTGCTGGCCCCATTTTAAAAGCTGGTAACGCTCCCGGTTGCGCTTGAATTCGAGGTCCAGATTTTGTTCGAGAGCTGTGCTAGAGCCGAAGTAATCCACCTGCACAGAATGATCCACCACAAGGTCCACCGGCACGAGTGGTTCGATGATCCCGGCGTTGCGGCCCATTCTGGATACCGCCGAGCGCATCGCCGCCAAATCCACAAGAAGCGGTACGCCGGTGAAATCCTGAAGCACGATCCGCGCGACAACAAATGGGATTTCAACCTGTTTGGGAGCCTTGGCGTTCCAGTTCGCGAGAGTTCGCACGTCTTCCGCGAGGACTTTTTTTCCGTCGCAATTGCGGAGCACGGATTCAAGAACGACTCTGATGGAGACGGGCAGGCGCGAAATCGGCCCGATCCCGTCCGCTTCCAGTGCGGGTAGGGAGTAAAATTTTGCGGCTTTCCCCGAGCCGGTTTGGAACGAGTGAGGGTGAAAAAGGTCGTTGCTCATGGTTAGGTTTGAGAAGGAAACGCCAAGGGTAGGGTGGCTCGCAAGCTTTGGGAGGAGTTCCGGCCTAAAAAGCGCGGGTTTTTCAAAAGAAAAAGACCCTCCGGAGTTGCCGGAGGGTCGATCTGGTTGGTTGACGTTTGGCGCAGGGAGCCCTAGGCGAGCTGGGCGAGGGTGGCCTTGATGGCTTCAAAGGTTGGAAGCTCAAGGGGCGTAGGTGTTTGCTCGGAATAACGGACGATTCCCTCCTTGTCGATCACGAACGCCGCCCGGGCCGAGGCCGAGCCAATCCCAACGAGGTCAGGGAGAAGCACGTCGTACGCTTTGGCCACTTCCTTATTCAGGTCGCTGGCGAGGGGGATGGTGATGGACTCCTTTTGCGCCCATGCTTCCTGAGCGAACGGGCTGTCCACGCTGATACCAATCACCTGAGCGTTAAGCGATTCGTATGCGCCCAGACCGGCGCTCACATCGCACAGTTCCTTGGTGCAAACCCCCGTGAATGCCAGCGGCACGAAGAGAAGTACGGTGTTCTTCCGCCCGAAGTTGTCGGAAAGTTTGATGTCTTGCAGGCCTTCGGCCGTTTTGGTTTTGAGTGAAAACTCGGGTGCTTTGGTGCCGGTTGGAATAGCCATAATGGTAACGCTTGTTTTGTTTCTCCGATGAATTCAGAGGCGATAGGG
>JBILLC010000366.1:0-3381 GCA_044376275.1 Chthoniobacteraceae bacterium
CGTGAACGATGCTTGGAACTTCACCGGCGGCACCCAGGTGATGCCGGCGACCCCGGTGTCTCTGGTTAGTCTGACGCCGACCGCTGCATCACCGCTGCGCACCCTTTCCTTCAGGTTCACAGTGCCCCTGACCACGACGACTTCCACTGGAGTTGTTCTGCAGAATGACGTTTGGCAGGGCGGCGTGAGGCTGCCGAAGGGGACGTACGGCGTGACTTTGAACGGCTCTGTTTGGAACGAATGGTGCGTACGTTAAGTGCGGATGTGGGTGCGGCTTAGGCTGCCGTACACATGGGTGCGATGAAAGGGTGCTTTTAATCCGAGGTTAACCTGAAAACGGCGTTTGCTCGGTGGCGTGGCGTTGTCCGAGGAGAGCGAGCTTGCGATACGGAGGTGCTGCAGTCGGAACAAAGCTCGGGAGGTGGCAGGAGTTGATGCAATGCGCTGGCCCGTTGACTGGAGAGCCGGATGAGGGAGATTTGCGTGTACGTCTCGGAGGATGGAGCAGTTCACCCAGCGAGACTCTTGCTTGCTCGAAACGGGGTTGTCGCCGGACCGAGTTCTTGAAAAAAGCATCGCAAGATGTAAACACTCAGGGCGGGGATTAGAGGGGCTTATTTGGATTAAACATTGATTTTTATGTACTCACTTCGCGAAGCATTTTTTGGCATCCGGTTTTTGTAACTTTTTACGGGCGAGATTTTTCGGCGCTTTAGTTTCTCTCCACCCACGATGTTTCGCAAACTCCTCTACACGCTACTCAAGCTGCTGGTCGCCTCAGCGGCTGTGTATTGGTTGCAAAAAAAAGTGGATGCTCAGAATGTGCTTCGGGTTTTGCGGGAAGCGGATCCGGTTTTCTTTGGAGGAGCATTTTTGCTTGGACTCTTGAACCTGTTGAATGGCGGGTTCCGCTGGAACCGGTTGCTTCACGCGCTGAGGATTCGTATTCCGGTGGGCACTCTGACTGCGATTGCGCAGATCGGGCAGTTTTTTGCGGTGTTTTTACCGGGCACGGCGGGGGATGATGTGACGCGCCTTGTGTATATCGCGCGTCTGGCGCCGGGCCGGGTGCGGGAGGCTTGCGCAACGGTTTTGCTGGATCGGGTGATCGGGCTGTCATGCCTTTTCATGCTGGCGTTTGTGTGCATTCCAGCAAACTGGACTCTACTGCAGGGTCAGCCGGGAACGCGCTGGATCGCAACTGGGTTTCTATTGGCAGGAGGCGTGGTGTTGTTGGGTGGCGTTCTGTTTTTCAGCCTGAGTGCCGTGATGCTTAACCGTTTTATCGATCGTTTTCAGTCGCCGCTTCAGCGGTTTGGATTTGTCGCGGAACTGGCTGCGATGGCGCGCGAGTTCGCCGGGAATCGCGGCACTCTCGCCTTGGTCATTGCTGCCGCTCTTTTGACGCAGAGCATGATTTGCGCCGGGTTTTACTTTGCAGGTCGCGCCGTGGGGATTGATCTGCCGTTGTTTTCGTGGATGAGTTTTGTGCCGGTGATTGTGGCGTCCAGTGCGCTGCCGATCACATTTGCGGGGATTGGGGTGCGCGAGTACTTGCTGCTGTTGTTTGTGGGCAGCACAGCCGTCGCTGTGGATCAGGAGCGGATTTTAGCCGCCTCTCTTTTGGTTTTGGCGCTCGGGTTGCTGATGGCCCTGCTGGGGGGCGTGGTTTACTTACTCTACCGGCCAGCGGCTGCTGTGGAAAATGTGGGTGGTGCGGGCAACGGGGCTGTGAAAAGCGCCCCGGATGGTGCAGGCGGACTTCCATAAAAACATTCTGTCGGCAGGCGCGCGCTTGCAGGGCACGAGCGGAAGGTGGTGTACTTCCAGCCAATGGAATTGCTACCGGAACGCAAGATTGCAGGAATTTTGGCGCCGCTCTTTGCTCTCAAGGGCGCCAATGACTTGGGGGTTGGCGACGTTGGCGCCCTCAGGGAGCTGGTGGATTGGGCTGCGTCGCATGGTTTTCACGTCGTACAGTTGTTGCCTGTCAATGAGACGGGGAACGATCATTCTCCGTATAACGCGATTTCATCGGTGGCCTTGGACCCGCTCACGATTGAAATCACTCCGGGATCCATCCCGGATTTAAGCGCTGCCGAAATCAAGGCGGAGAAGGACCGGTTTTTTTTCCGTCACATGTATGACGGGCCGGTGCTTTACCAACTGGTGAAACCGTTCAAGCGGGCGCTGATGCAAAAAGCGTTCGAGAATTTCAAGCGTGTGCTAGCGGATCCGGACGCGGCGCGCACTGTTGCGTTTGAAAAGTGGTGCGAAGCTCAGTCTGAATGGCTGCCGGGATTCGCCATGTTTCGAGCGCTAATGGATGAGCATTCCAACAGCGAACGTTGGGATCGATGGCCTGCGGAGCATCGCACCCTTGAGTCTGCGCTCGAGTGGCTCAAGCAGCAGCCACAGGAAGTGCAGAGCAGCTGGAGGGAGAAAATTCGCCAGATCTGCTACGTGCAATGGACCGCTTGGAGCCAGTGGACTGAGGTTAAGGCGTATGCTGATTCGAAGGGTGTCGCATTGATGGGGGATGTGCCGTTTGGCGTCAGCCTCTACAGTGCGGATTACTTCTGTCGTCCCGAGATTTTCGATGAAAAATGGAGCGGTGGGGCGCCTCCAGAGCCTGCGTTTCAGGGGGACCAGTTCACGGCGCGCTGGGGGCAGAACTGGGGTGTGCCGTTGTATCGTTGGGATGTTCTTTCACAATGCGGTTTGGACTGGTGGCGTCAACGGGTGCGCAAGATCCGCGAGGTGTTTCACCTCTTTCGCATTGATCACGTACTCGGTTTTTACCGCATCTACGGCTTCCCATGGAGGCCTGAGAAAAACGCAGAATTCGCGCCGCTCACGGACATCGAGGCGCAGGAGCGCACAGGCGGTCCACTCCCGAGGTTTCACCCGCGTCCGGACAACAGTCCCGAGGAGCGTGCGGCAAACCGGGCGGATGGTGAGCGGTTGCTGCGGGCGCTAGCAGAGGAAACCGGCAAATACCGTTTGATGGGCGAGGACCTTGGCACTGTGCCGGATTACGTGAGGCCGAGTTTGCGTTCGCTGGACATCTGCGGGTTCAAAGTGCCGATGTGGGAAAAGGAATGGGACTCGAGCCTGACGCCCGGCAGCGCGTACGAACCGCTTTCGGTTGCCACGTATGCGACGCATGACCACGATCCGCTGCGGTTGATGTGGGAGCGTTGGATGGATACGATCGCTCTTGGCGAATCGGGAAATCCAGGGGCGGCGCAGAGGCGCGATCAGGCTTGGTGGGAGGTGCGACGGCTGGCGAATTGGGCAGGCTTTGAGGTGCCGCGGATGCTTCCATTCAGTCATGTGCACGAGCAGTTTTTGCGAGGATTGCTGGCGTGCAATTCGTGG
>JBILLC010000368.1:0-3362 GCA_044376275.1 Chthoniobacteraceae bacterium
AACCAAACAGGAACACGGATGCTTCAACCACGCTGACTCTTCTCCATGGCTACCGTAAGATTGGAAATAATAACCCCTGAAGCTGTCGCTTACCGGGACGATGTGGACATGGTTCTACTGCCAGCAGCACTTGGTGAGATGGGGGTTTACCCCATGCACGTGCCACTGATTACAAAGATCATTCCGGGTGAGTTGGTGGTGACCAAGGGCGCTGAAAAGGCGCGCATTGCCATCGGGGAAGGGTTTGCAGAAATCACGCAGACCAACATTCGCGTGCTCGCTGACATGGCGATTGAGGAGGCTCAGATTGATGAAGAAGCGGCTGAAAAAGCGGTTGAACGTGCGCAGGAGCGGTTGCGTCAGGGAAGTCTGGGTGATGAAGAAGTTGCGATGGTGAATGTCACGCTGGCAAAATCACTTGCGCAGTTGAAAGTAAAGCGCCGGCGTTAGTCGGTGTCCGGGGATGGCAGTGTCTGGGCTGTGGCTTGGGCGACGAGCAAATCGTTTCGCTCCAAGTTAAAGCGGGTTTTGCTCCAAAAGGCGCTCCAGATTGGAAATTCTTTCGCGCTCTTTCTGGTAGTCCACCGCCGCCGCTCTTTGAGGTCGAATGGCGCGCATACATTTTAGCGGAGTGATCGGCAAACCGAGATTTTCAACCGCGAAAACCGCAGCGCCCCGAATACTAGCCTCGGCCTCGGGATTAGGATGCAGAGTGATATTCATCGTGTTTGCCAAGCGTTGCATTGCGCTTTTCGAGGATTGAATGCCGCCCGATACCAAAAACTTCTCTATGTCCCCTGTCTTCTGAGTCACCATTTCAGCGATCAAAGCGAGCCGATGATATGTGCCTTCTGTGATCGCCTGCAGTAAATCGATTCCTGAGGTCGCTTGGGTAATTCCAAGAATCACGCCGTTTAGATTTTCATTCCACGAGGGTGCACGTTCAGTGGTCCAAAAAGGAAGGACCGTGAGTCCGTGAGCCGGGCGCAGCCGACCAGACATTGCTTTTTCCAAAGCCGCCGGCGAGCCCGTTTGCAGATTGGAGATACCCCATGCCCTCAGGTTGCCGGCATTGCTTACCGCCCCGCCAACCAGATATCGAGCTGCGTCCACGCGATAGCAGAATAATCCGAATGGAGCCCTTGCGACCTTGCCAGCCCGCATCACGCGGAGCGCCGCTGAGGTGCCGACGTTGATTGCCGCCATGCCTGGCTTTGTACATCCGGAACCGAGGTTGGATGCCGCCCCATCGCCGATCGCAGGGAACCAAACTGCTCCCGCAAGCTCTGGAAAATGACGGACTGCCGAAGAAGAGATCGCTGACGGCTTGTCGGAAATCTCAAGAAAGGAGGACGCCTTCAGCTTGAGAAAACTCAAGAGTTCCGGATCCCATGCAAGCGTCGAGGGATCAAAGAGCCCCGTACCGGTGGCCATCCCGATCGCGCAATGGGCGGACCCTGCGATTTGCAGTTGTATCCATTCTGCCGGGGACATCCATCGCCGCACTTTCTTAAATCCGGATGGATCCGTCCTCCGAAGCCATCGCAGCTTTGACGGCCAAAAAGAGCTGCGCAGCATGCACCCTGTGCGCCCGTGAATGACGGATTCTGAAAACACCCTCCTCAACTCGGCTGCGTCATCACGGCAACGTGAATCAGCCCATGTGACCACATCCGTCAAAGGGGTACCCTGATCATCGACTCCGAGAAGACTATGCCAGAAGCAAGAGACCCCAACGGCCGCGATGGGGCGAGCACGGAATCGCCGGTCTGATCTCGCGTATTGAAGAGTCCTGTGGATGCATTCGCGCACGGACTTGAGCAACGCGGCGGGGCGCATGACACAAGTGCCGTCTGACTTGGTTTGCAGTGGCGACTTTTCATGGCTGGTAGATTCAATCACTCGGGTCCCTGCCGAGGTGAAAAGCGCGGCGCGAATCGACGACGTCCCGAGGTCGAGAGATAGAATGAGCGGGTCCATCAAAAAGTGGAAATGCGTCTTACTATCGTCCTATGGCAGCTTTGAGAGCAGCACTCATCACTTCGACAGGAGCCGTCCGCTCAAGCCATATTTCAAACGCAAGAGCGCCTTGATGCAGAAGCATATTCAAGCCATCTGCGCAGCGCGCGCCCTTTTCTGCTGCATCCTTGATCAGTTGCGTGTGGCGGCTGTAAATCGTGTCATAGACAAAATGACGGGACTCAATGGCCTGTTTCGGCAAAGGAGAGGCATCTCCTTCCTTCATTCCAAGCGCGCTGCATTGCAAAATGATGTCCACATCAGCCAAAGCGTGAGCAAGGATCTCGCTGGAGTCTGTGACCACGCGAATATGCGTCACAGATTTTTTTTTCGTGAGTTCACGTAGTGAATCCGCGAGAGCCCTCGCTTTTGATTCTGTCCGATTCACAAGAGTGATTTCCGTGCAGCCTTCGATTGCGCATTGGATCGCTGCCGCACGTCCAGCCCCCCCTCCCGCTCCCAGGATCATCACCCGAAGCTCGCCCAATCTTGCGCCGAAGCTGGCCATCACGGCTCTCACTAATCCCGGACCATCCGTGTTGTATCCCCGGCTTTTGCCATTCTCGAAACGCACTGTATTCACTGCGCCGAGTATTTCTGCATTCGGATCGATTGAGTCGAGAAGAGGAATAATCTCAGTTTTGTGCGGGATCGTCAGATTGACCCCGGCAAATCCGATGCGTGACAAAAGTCCGATCCCCTCTCCCAGCTCCGGCGGGCGCAGGTGAATGCGCACGTATTCCATGTCGAGACCGCATGCTTTCAGTGCCGCATTGTGCATGGGTGGCGAAGCAGAATGCGCAACTGGATCGCCGATTACACCAAACCGCACCCCGCGTTGCTCTCTCTGCGGGGACCAATCCCGGAGGTTTTGTAAAGTGTATGGAGATTCTTGCGAGGTCACGGAGGGGTGAGGATTAAGGTTTCATTCTGCCCTTGATTCCGCTGTTTGTCGGATCCGGCGGACCGAACGCTCTTGTCCGAGCACTTGCATCATGTGATAGAGACTCGGGCCCGAACCGCGTCCGCTGACTGCGACTCGGGTAGGAAGCACGAGGGTGCCAGCCTTGACACCGAGCTCCGATGCGGTTGCTTTGAGCGCCGCTTCAATCGATTCGGGCGACCAGTCTGCAACTTTTTCAAACGCCGCCGCAAGCGCCTTGAGTCGCGTCGATGCCCCAGCTTGCTTGAGTGCCTTCGCAGTCGCCTCGTGATCAAAGCTATAGTCTTCCGTGAAAAAATAATCTACCGCTTCCGGCACTTCGGCAAACGTCTTTACCTTGTCTTTGACAAGCGCAAGGACTGGTTGAAGTTTTGCGGCATCGATGCCGTCGGCGCCTTTG
>JBILLC010000369.1:0-3359 GCA_044376275.1 Chthoniobacteraceae bacterium
CGCTTCAAGGGTGAGTTCAAAATATTCGCAGGAGTGGAGTGCGATATTCTAAAAGACGGCAGTCTTGATTATCCGGACGATGTGCTTGCGCAGTTGGATTACGTGGTTGCGTCGGTCCATGCCTCCTTCACGCAATCGCAAGCTGAGATGACGGCGAGATTGGTGCGAGCGATGTCCAATCCCTATGTGACAATGCTCGGGCATATGAGTGGCAGGTTGCTGCTCAGTCGCGAGGCGTATGCGGTGGACGTGCCCGCCGTAATCGATGCGGCGGCCCAAACCAAGACTGTCATCGAACTCAATGCCAATCCGCGAAGGCTCGACATGGACTGGCGTTGGTGGCCGCTCGCCAAAGAAAAGGGGGTGCTCGCGTCTATCAATCCTGATGCCCATCATGTGTCGCAGCTTCAGTACCTTTGGAATGGAGTGGGGATCGCGCGCAAAGGGTGGCTGAGGGCGTGTGATGTGATTAACGTCTTGCCGCTTGGCAGAATTGAGGCTCAGCTAAGGGTGAAGAGAGAGCCTTGAAAGTCATTACAAATTTATGGCAAAGCGTATTCGTGTTCTTTGTGTAGGCGCCGGGCACATGGGCCGGTCTCATGCACTCGCGTATCATCAAATTCCGGAATTCGAGATCGTTGGACTGGTCACCCGTTCTGCAGAATCTCGGGGAAAATTAAACGCCGAACTTGGGGGTGCATACGCAGAGTACGGGAGTTTCGACGAAGCCTTGAGAGCAACGAAGCCGGACGCCGTGTCAATCTCGACATATCCCGACACGCATGCTGAGTACGCCATCAAGTCATTCGATGCGGGCTGCCATGTTTTCATCGAAAAACCGTTAGCCGAAACGGTTGCTCAGGCCGAGGCGATCGTGGCTAAGGCGAAAGCGGCCGGATTGAAGCTGGCGATTGGTTACATTCTGCGGCATCACCCCAGCTGGATCCGATTTATCGAAGTTGCGCGCACCCTTGGAAAACCGTTGGTCATGCGGATGAATCTCAATCAACAGAGTTCCGGTAACGAGTGGAGGACTCACAAGGCGCTGATGAACTCGATCTCGCCCGTTGTTGATTGCGGTGTGCACTATGTGGATGTGATGTGCCAAATGACGGGTGCGAAACCGGTGCGGGTTTCCGGCATTGGGGCGCGCTTAAGTGAGGAGCTGAATCCTGGAATGATCAATTACGGCCAGTTGCAGGTGACGTTTTCGGACGGATCAGTGGGATGGTACGAGGCTGGTTGGGGGCCGATGATGAGCGAGGTAGCATTTTTCGTGAAGGACGTTGTTGGTCCCAAGGGATGTGTTTCGATCGTCGCGGCGAAGGCATCTTCGGAGGGGCAGAGCGCTAATGTAGACGCCCATTCGCAGGCGCAGACCCTGCGGTTGCATCACGGTGAGCTCGGTCCAGACGGACGCCTCGCCCGCCCTGACGAGCTGATCAATCTGGACGATGAGCCAGACCATGATGGGCTCTGCCTGCGCGAGCAGCA
The DNA here is from genome assembly GCA_044376275.1 of Chthoniobacteraceae bacterium. Lineage (GTDB taxonomy): Bacteria > Verrucomicrobiota > Verrucomicrobiia > Chthoniobacterales > Chthoniobacteraceae > Chth-196. The sequence goes on from JBILLC010000369.1 coordinate 1,495, forward strand.
GTTTTTCTTGAAAGCTATTCTGGAGGATATTGATCTCACTTCACACATGGAGGACGCGATCAGCTCCATGAGGATTGTTGCAGCCGCGGACGAAAGCTTCAGGATCGGAAAAACCATTGAGTTATAGAATGCTCGAAGCCTCATGATTGATTCCTTGACTGGGTAAGTCTAGTGCTGCCCCAAACACCCCCCTTCATGAGTGACCGTTGCTTTTTTCGCACACAACTGTTGCGGTCGTTCGGCAGCGTTCGGCTGTGTGCTGGATTCGAAGGATTGCCCTGTCCTGTTTTATGAGCGCTGTGAAAATCGGCCCGGGCGAGCCTGGAAACGGTCTTTTTGACCTCCAAGTGAATGGTTTCGGCGGGGTGGATTTTCAGAGAGCGCCAAGTTTGGAGGAGGTAAGGCATGCATGCGAGCGGCTTGTGGCGTGTCAGATGACGCGGATTCTTGCGACTTTCATCACTTGCGAGGGGGCTGCTTTGATTCAAAAACTCAGGAGATTTGAGGATTATCGGCGGCAGGATCGGTTGATTCGCGAGGTGATTGTGGGCTATCACCTCGAAGGTCCTTATTTGAGCGCGGAGGTTGGGTTTCGCGGGGCTCATCGCGGTGATTTGATGAAGAATCCCGATTGGGAAGAGCTTCAGAGGAATCAAGATGCAGCCAACGGATGCATTCGATTGGTGACGCTCGCACCGGAGCGGAAAGATTCCGCCAAGTTCATCCAGAATGCTACTGCGAGCGGCGTGCGTATTTCGCTCGGGCACACAAACGCATCCGCCCACGAAATTGACATGGCAATTTTATCCGGGGCGACTTTGTGCACGCATCTGGGCAACGGATGTCCTGCCGAGATGCATCGTCATGACAATATCATCCAGAGGTTACTTTCTAGGGATGAGTTGATTGCGTGTCTGATTCCGGATGGAATTCATCTGCCTCCGAGTGTTCTTAAAAATCTTTATCGAGCGAAGCCCGAGGGATCGGTGATCTTAACCACTGATGCCATGGCTGCTGCAGGTGCGGAACCCGGGAGATACACGATTGGCGAGCTTGAGTTAGAAGTTGGTAAGGACGAGGTCGTGCGTCTTCCGGGCTCCTCGAATTTTGCGGGGAGTGCCTTGAGTTTGGACGAAGGCGTTCTTCGTGCTCAGCAGTGGTTGGGGATTAGTGAAAACAACGCCGTTCGGATGGCTTCCTCGGTGCCTGCAATCGCTCTTGGATTCAGCTTTTAATAGGAGGTGTAAAGATCTCGAATCATGAATGAATTGAACAAAAATTCACTAAGCAAAATCAGCAGACGGGATGCATTGAAGGGTATGGGTGTGGGTGCATTTCAAGCAGTGCTTGGTTGCCGTCTTGGGATGGCGAATGACAGGATTCGGATGCCATTCGAGAACGGTGAACGCGAGCTCGTTCAATATCCGCAGAAGCGTCCACTCATCCGTTTGACTTCTCGCCCTCCACAACTCGAGACTCCCTTTGCAGTTTTCAATTCGAGCGTGATCACTCCGAATGACGCGTTTTTCGTCAGGTATCATCTCGCGGACATTCCTTTGGAGATAGATCCAGTGGGCTACCGTTTGAAAATTTCTGGCAAGGTGAACCAGTCGCAGGCGTTATCGCTATCGAGTTTGAAATCTGATTTTGATTCGGTGGAAGTGATCGCTGTGAATCAGTGCTCCGGAAATAGTCGTGGTTTTTTTAAGCCGAGGGTTCCCGGCGGACAGCTCGGAAATGGAGCGATGGGTAATGCAAAGTGGAGAGGAGTGCGATTAAAAGATCTTCTTGAAAGAGCGGGCGTTGCGTCGGGGGCACGGCAAGTGTTGTTCGATGGGTTGGATCGGCCGGTAACTTCCGGTACA
>JBILLC010000370.1:0-3349 GCA_044376275.1 Chthoniobacteraceae bacterium
GGGTGCGGCTTTTGACCTGGACTTGGTTGCGCGTTTTGAAGGGGTTTCGAGGTTGGATTCTGGCATGGCAAAGAGAAAAAGGAAGGGGAGCTAAGCGCTGCTCGGGCTCGCGGGAGAAAGGGAGAAGGGGAGAAGTTTTCTAAGTGAGTTCACGACCTGGCGGATCGCCGATTGCGCGAACGCTATAGTCTGTTTCGGCCTGGAAGATTTAATGGAGTACAAACGGGGTAAACGGTCGCCCCTTGTTCATTTAACGGATGCATCGGGCTGATGTGCAGGGTGTCGGTGTGGTAAGAAAAGGGGCTTCGCTGGATGCGTTTCAAAAATTCGGCTCGGGTTAGCTGCCGTGTGACTCGAAGTCGCCCTGCAAAAAGCGCAGGACAGAGCAGACGCTTTTTAAGCGCATGGATTGCCGTTGCCGTTGTGCCGTTGCAGGAGCCGCTCTGGCGCGTTTTGGCTTTATTGAGTTGGCGGCATTCCAAAGGAGTGCCGAGTTCCAACCCGCCATGCGTCCTGCCAGTGGCGAAACACGTGTGTGGATATTGTATGAAAATTCAAACCCCAGCCAGCAAAGTCATCCCATGTGCAGCCGCGTCATCGCAGCACTTTCATGAAGAACGCCCTTGGCATTTTGAACTGCCAGCCGTGGGTGGCGCCGTTTTGCAAAGCATCCCACCTTGGGATCTCGAACGGACGCAGGCACTGTCGCGAACAAAGCCCACGTCGTCAAATAAAAATGTCGTCACGCGGCTGTTTCATTTTCCAGATGCCCCCTTTTCCGGAAGCCGCGCCCGCGGATGAAACCGATAATGCACCGACTTTAATCGCTGCTGGTCCACATGCGTGTAAATCTGCGTGGTTGAAATGTCCGAGTGCCCCAGCAACTCCTGAATGATTCGAAGATCCGCCCCGTTCCCCAGCAGATGCGTCGCGAATGAATGGCGTAACAGATGCGGGTACACGTTCTGCGCCAAACCCGCCACCCGCGCGGTCTCCTTCACCAACTGCCAGATCCTGTCCGGCGTCAGCGCCTTGCCGCGCACCGAAAGAAACAGGTGGCTGCGGGTCCATTTGCGGACCAATTCAGGCCTCTCGCCGCTCAGGTACAAGTGCAGCGCCTCCGCCGCCTTCGAGCCCACCGGAATCACGCGGGTTTTGTCCCCCTTCCCCGTGACGCGAATGATCCGCGTGTCCAAGTCCAAATCCTCGACGCGCGCCCCACACAATTCAGCGACGCGTACTCCGCATGCATACAGCACTTCGAAAATCGCCCGGTTTCGCGCGCTTAGCGGCCCGTGCCCGGGAAGAGCGTTCAGCAACTGTTCGATCTGCTGTTCGTTCAATGTCTCGGGCAGGTACTGCTCCAGCCTCGGGAGCGGCAGCAACTCAGCAGGATCCACCGGAATTTTGTTTCGCGACTGCAACCACCTGAAAAACACCTTGATCGCCACCACCACCAGTTTGATGGACGAAGTGGCAAACCCCAGCCGTTTTCGGTGACTCAGAAAATCGGTGAGGTGCGCCCGAGTGATTTCCGCCGCGGCGCAAATGCCAAGCGTGGACGAACACCATTTGGAGAAAGCCTCCAAAGAGAGACGCGTCGAAAGCTGATAATGCTCCGACAAACCTCGTTCGGTGGCCAGGTACAGCAGAAATTCTTCGATCTCGGATTGCATCAAATGGAAACTCTGCAGTCACTGAACCCGCGGTCCATCAATCAGGTGCTGCATCCTCATCAGTTGGTTTCGGCGCTAAGCTGTCCACCGCTGAGGCGCTCGTATGCCTCGATGTATTTGGCACTCGTGCCCTCCACAACGGATGCGGGCAGTTCTGGCGCCGGCGGTGTCTTGTCCCAGCTTAAAGTCTCCAGATAGTCCCGCACGAATTGCTTGTCAAAACTCGGCGGGCTGATCCCCAGGCGGTGGTCGGCTTCGGGCCAGAAACGCGAGGAATCGGGCGTCAAGCATTCGTCGATGAGAATCAATTCGCCGTTGAAAACGCCGAATTCAAACTTGGTATCCGCGATCAGAATGCCGCGTTCAGCAGCGTACGCGCGGCCCTCTTCGTAAAGGCGGATGGCGTAGTCGCGCGCTTTTTTTGCGATGCTCTCGCCCACGAGCCCGCAGCACTGTTCCCAGGAAATATTCTCATCGTGACCGGACGCGGCTTTTGTCGAGGGCGTGAAGAGCGTCTCGGGAAGTTGCTGGGCCTGCTGCAGGCCGCCCGGCAGCTTGATGCCGCAAATACTTTGTGAAGTTTGGTATTCCTTCCAACCGCCCCCGGCTAGATATCCGCGCACGACGCATTCCACCGGTAGGGGGTGCGCCTTTTTTACAAGCATCGAGCGGCCCCGCAACTGTTCATCGAAAGGACGCAGCACAGCCGGAAAATGCTCGCATTCCACCGCAACAATCTGGTTGGGCAAAAAGGTGAATTTCTCAAACCAAAAGGACGATAGTTGCGTGAGCACTTCGCCTTTGCGCGGGATGGCATTCGGCAAAATGCAGTCGAAGGCGGAAATCCGGTCGGTTGTCACCAGCAGCAGGTGTTCACCAAGATCGAAGATTTCACGCACCTTACCCGACGCAAGCTTGCGGATTCCGGGCAACTCAAGGGAGTGGATTAGCATAAAAAAACAGAGTCAAAAATTGGATTCAAAAAACTGTTAGGACAAACCCGCCAACGCATCCCCGGCTTGACCCCGACGCAAACCGGGGGCGGCGGCGCGCGAGACGTCAATGGATCGCTGATTTGATGGCGCCGTGCACCAACTCCCAAGGAATATCCTCGGCCTGACGCCATGCGCCAGCGCGTTCCGGCAGGACGAATAAGTTTTTGCCGTTCCGGAATTTTTTGTCCAATTTCAGCGTTTTGAGCACTGGCTCAAAGAGTGACTCATGGCCCGGATAAGACAAAGGCAGCCCCGCCCGACTGAGGAGCGAAATCAGGCGGTCGCGAAAATCCATCTCGCACACGCCCAGCTCGACCGCGAGCTTGGTAGCTGCGACCATCCCGATCGAAATAGCTTCGCCGTGCGTAAGCTCGTAGTGCGCACTGAGCTCCAACGCATGGCCGATGGTGTGGCCGAAGTTGAGCACGTTGCGGATACCCAGTTTGTCGAACTCATCCCGCGCTACAACTGCTGCTTTCAGGCGGACGCATTGGGAGACGATGTCCACCATGGTTGCTGCTTCCCGCGAAAGAAGCCGCTCCAGAGCGCCGCCTTCCAACTGCTCAAACAGTGACGCGGAGCATACGGCGCCGTATTTGATCACCTCGGCGGCTCCGGAACGCAGCTCCCGCTCCGAGAGCGAGTGCAGCAGGCTCAGATCGCAAAGCACCAGCTTCG
>JBILLC010000372.1:0-3345 GCA_044376275.1 Chthoniobacteraceae bacterium
CTGCAATTTTCCGCCACAACAGGTTGTTGTTTCAGCAATTTTCAGTTGTACCGACCCATACAAACCTTATTGTATCGACCCAAATCTATTCTGAATTCCTCTTCCCAGCCTCAGACATCACCTATGTCAGACCAAGCCGCAACGGACCCCAAAGCAAGCTCTCCAGAACTCTACGATGCCTCAAAAATTGACAAACTCGAGGGTTTGGCCGGAGTCAGACAACGGCCGGGAATGTACATCGGGCCAACGGACGAGCGCGGGCTTCACCACTGTGTGTTCGAGGTGCTGGATAATTCCATCGACGAACACTTAGCAGGACACTGCACTAAAATTGACGTTACGCTTCACGCGGACGGTTCTTGCTCTCTCAAGGATAACGGACGCGGGATTCCCGTCGACATCCATCCGAAGTTTAAAATCCCCGCTCTGGAACTAGTTCTCACAAACCTGCACGCGGGAGGAAAATTTGGGCAGGGTGCGTACAAATACTCAGGCGGTCTGCACGGAGTCGGCGCCAAATGCGTCAACGCCCTGTCAGATTGGTTCAAAGTGGAGGTCACACGTGATTCAAAAGTGTACCACATGTCATTCGAGCGTGGGGTCACCACTCAAAAGCTTACCGTGATTGGTGAGGTCAAAAATAAAAAGCAAACGGGTACGTTGATCACGTTCCTGCCGGATCCGACCATATTTACGATCACCACCGAGTTTCAGGCGCCGAAACTTGCGTCACGCCTACGCGAGCTTGCATTTCTTAATCCCGGTCTCGAGATCACCTTGAGCGACGAGCGCACGGAGGAGATGCGGAAGGAAACATTCATCTACAAGGACGGCATCGAGGAATTCGTCAAACAGCTTGGGGAAAACAAGAGCCAACTGCACCCGAAAGCGATCTGCTTAAGCGGCAAGCGAAAGGTGAAGTTCAAAACCAAAGACCAAGTCGAGATCGAAGATGACATGCATGTCGAGGTCGTCATGCAGTACAACGACTCGTACAACGACCAACTCTTGTGCTTCACCAATGCAATCCCAAACCCAGACGGCGGGACACACAGCACAGGTTTCCGCACCGCGCTGACTCGAGCAATCAACCAGTACGCAAAGCAAAACAATCTTCTCAAAGACAAAGATCCTTCCATTAGTGGCGATGACGTTCGCGAAGGCTTGATCGCAGTTCTCTCCATCAAACACCCGAACCCCGGATTCGAGTCGCAAACCAAAGTTAAATTGGTAACTCCAGAGGTGGAGGGCATTGTCAGCTCGATCACGTATGAGGGGTTGATGGCATTCTTTGAGGAGACACCTGCGGTTGCAAAGAAAGTGGTCGAGAAAGGGCTGATGGCGGCAAGAGCCCGTGAAGCGGCGCGCAAAGCACGCGAAACAGTGCGCAAAAGCGCGCTCACTGGCGGTGGGTTGCCCGGCAAATTGGCGGACTGCTCGGAACGCGATCCTGAATTCACAGAAATCTACATTGTCGAAGGCGACTCTGCAGGCGGTTCTGCAAAACAGGGACGAGACCGCCGTTTTCAAGCGATCCTGCCAATCCGCGGAAAACTCATCAACGTGGAGAAAGCCCGTCTGGATCGCGTGCTGCAAAACACTGAAATCCAAACGTTGATCACCGCCATTGGCACCGGCATCGGCGGGGGTGAGCAGGAAGGCTCATTTAACATCTCCAAACTGCGCTACGGAAAAATCATAATCATGACGGATGCTGATGTGGACGGATCTCACATCCGGACCCTTCTGTTGACGTTTTTTTACCGGCAAATGTCGGAACTCGTGAAGGCTGGCAACATCTACATCGCATGTCCGCCCCTTTACAAAATCAAGCGCAAGAAACGGGAGGAATACGTGGATGACGACGCGCAATTGAATAAAATCCTCATCACTTTGGGCGCTGAGGAGGTTAAACTGAAAAATCTCGCGGATGGAAAAACCGTCAGCTCGGCAAATTTGGCAGAGCTGCTGACTCTACTGGAACGGCTCGCGAAATTCGCCGATGCAGTGCGTCGACACGGCGGCGACTTCGAGGCGTATTTGAACAGCCGCTCGGAGACGGGCGCACTTCCAATCTATCTGGTGCGCGTTCGCGATGGGAACCAAGAGTGGGTGAAATATTTTACCGCGGAGGATCAGGTGCGACGGTTCCACGAGGAAAACAGGGATCTGGCACTTTTCGAAAACGAACCAGCATCGGGCGGTGCAGAAGATGGGGCTGTGAATGCACCGGCGGCCAACTCTGCGCCTACACCGCGCAAAGGCGAGACCAATCGTCGCCGGGGCCGCTTGGTTGAGCTGCACGAGTCAAATGCGGTAAGCAAACTTATCGCCGAGCTCTCAAAAAAGGGTCTCAAGATCGAACACTACTCAAGCGGCGACAAGCCGTTGTTTGAACTCGTCGAAGGCGACGGTGAAAAGTCTCAAACACACCCGGTATTTGGCATTCCGGAAATTCTTGCGAAAGTTCTGGAAATCGGTCGCAAGGGGATGACGATCCAGCGCTTCAAGGGGCTGGGAGAAATGAACGCGAAAGAACTTTTTGAGACAACGATGAATCCCGAAAAACGAAGGCTTATGAAAGTCGATCTGAACGAGACCAACGCGGTGGATGCAGACCGGATGTTCACGATTCTGATGGGCGACGTTGTTGAACCGAGGCGGCAGTTCATCGAAGACAACGCACTGAACGTGCGTAATCTTGACATCTAATCCACTGCGAAAAGCTGAGTCCAAGCTCCCTCGCCACAAACCTCATTACGCTTTTCACGACGCGCCCTTCCTAGGAGGGCAACTTGTTCACTCCCACTTAGAAGATGTATTCGCAAAACGAAAAAATTGAAAAGATCAACGTGGCCGAAGAGATGTCCCAGTCCTTTCTGGCATACTCGATGTCGGTCATCGTATCGCGCGCGCTCCCCGATGCCCGCGACGGATTGAAGCCCTCACAGCGACGCATTCTTTTTGCAATGAATGAGCTCGGGGTTTCGCCATCGCGCAAACATCTGAAGTGCGCAAAAATCGTCGGGGAAACCATGGGGAACTACCATCCCCACGGTGACCAGGCGATTTACCCGACTCTCGTCCACATGGCTCAATCCTGGGCGATGCGGGAGATGCTCATCGAGGGCCAGGGAAACTTTGGCTCGGTAGAAGGCGATCCACCTGCATCGATGCGTTACACCGAGGCGCGCCTGCGTCACCTCGGCGCGTCCCTCATGGACGACATGGAGAAGGACACCGTGGACTTCGTACCAAACTACGACGAAACCCGCGAAGAACCCACTGTGCTTCCGGCCGCGTGGCCAAACCTTCTTGTCAACGGGGGCACTGGCATTGCCGTAG
>JBILLC010000373.1:0-3334 GCA_044376275.1 Chthoniobacteraceae bacterium
GCGGATCTGGGCGGACCTCGCCCACGCGCTGCTGAATTCAAAGGAGTTTCTCTATGTCGACTGACTATTCCACTTTGCTGGCACGCACAGCGCTCTCAAGGCGTGAGCTTCTGGAGAAGTGCGCCGTCGGTTTCGGTTCGCTTGCCGCCACCGCCTTGTTTGCAGAGCAATCGGGAACCGCTGACGCATCAAAGGCTCTCGAAACCGCTGCGGCGAACGGGCGGGCCCATTTTCCGCCGCGCGCGCGGAGCGTGATCTTTCTCTACATGGATGGGGGCCCGTCGCAGGTGGATACCTTCGACCCGAAACCGCTTTTACAAGCCGAAGACGGGACTCCGTTTAAAATGAAACGGGAGCCCACGCAGTTCAACAATGACGGTCTCACACTCGGTTCGCCCTGGGAGTTTAAAAACCACGGGCAAAGCGGCATTCCTGTCAGCAGCTTGTTTCCCTGCATCGCGCAATGCGTGGACGAACTCGCGGTGATCCGCTCGATGACGAGCGATTTTTCCGAGCACACAAATGCGAACTACTTTTTGCATACCGGAAGCGGACTGCAGGGAAGACCAAGCATGGGAGCCTGGGTCGGGTACGGGCTTGGGAGCCAAAACGCTGATCTGCCGGGGTTCGTGGTGTTAAATGGCGGCCTGATCCCTCCGGGTGGCCTCGATAATTTCAACAGTGGATTTCTCCCTGCAACCTACCAGGGATCCATCTTCAAACCGGGATCTGTGCCCGTGGCAAATATCAACCCGACCGAGCAAGACAAAGCGGTTCAAACAAACAAGCTCGCGCTCACGCGGAAACTCGATCGCGGCCTGTTGTCGCGCCTTGGGCGGGTCGATCAGATTGAGAGCGCGATCCAAAACGCGGAACTCGCGTTTAGGATGCAGTCTGCCGTTCCGGAGTTGATGGACATAACCCATGAAACGGATGCGACGAAGGCGCTGTACGGCTTTGACGCCCCTGAAAAGCACACACGCACATTCGCAGCGCAGTGCTTGCAGGCGCGCCGCCTCGTGGAGCGCGGCGTGAGATTTATTGAGCTGACGTGCCCGGCTTTCGGTGGCGACCGCTGGGACCAGCACGGGAAGCTTCGCGAGGGACACCAAAAGAACGCGCTTTACGTGGATCAGCCGATAGCCGGGCTCTTAAAAGACCTGAAATCACGCGGCCTGCTCGATAGCACCCTTGTGGTTTGGGGAGGAGAGTTTGGAAGAACACCCTTCGCCCAGGGAAAGGATGGCAGGGATCACAACCCATTCGGCTTCACGATGTGGATGGCGGGTGGCGGCGTGAAAGGTGGTTCAATCTACGGGGCGACCGATGAGTACGGTTACAAGGCGGTTGAGAAACCGGTTAGGATCCACGACCTCCACGCTACAATGCTTCATTTACTCGGGATTGATCATACGCAGCTTACCTTCCGATTCAGCGGACGCGATATCCGGCTCACCGACGTGCACGGTGAGATCCTGCGGGAAATCCTCCTCTAGCGAACACACTCAAAGAGTGTCGGATGTTGAACTCTTGCCGGGATTGATTCAATTCTCTGGCCCGGTTAACTTCCGCTCCTACATCGCATCCGTGCAGCTCGCGTCTCTCAACATAAATGCTCCCCAGCAAAGTGCACGACGCTGAAAGCAAACAGATCCACCGTGAAAAGACCTGTCATTGGATTGACCGCAAATCTTGTTAGGGACGACCAAGGACTTTTGAGGCATGAGGTGAAGGCCACCTACCTTGACGCAGTGCTGCGCGTTGGAGGTATTCCCGTCGTGCTGCCCGCGATCGCGTCAATTCGCGAAGCGATGATGAACCGAGTCGACGGGGTCATCATCACGGGTGGAGAAGACATTGATCCGCGGCCCTTCGGAACAGAGTTGCATCCGAAGTCTCAAATCATGCAACCCGAACGTCAGGAGGCGGAGATCGCGCTGCTCGACGCTCTGCGATCGCATCCCGAGAAACCTGTGCTTGGAATCTGCCTTGGCATGCAGCTAATGGGAGTCCACGCCGGATGTCCATTGATCCAGCACTTGCACGATCTAAAGCAGGATGCAGACCGGCACAGGCTGGACAATGAACACCGAGTGGAGGGCCAAATCGGGTGCGGCCTAGTTACAAGCTGGCATCATCAGGCGCTGGCAGACAGCGGGCCCTTCGAGCCGATCGGCTGGAGTGACGATGGCGTGCTTGAAGCGATCCGGGATACCAAGAAACCGTTTTATCTCGGCGTGCAGTGGCACCCAGAGCGCACAAGAGATTCCGCGATGGGCGATGGAATCATTGCGCGTCTGATTGAAGCGGCGCGGATTTGAAATCCGAACTAAGCAGCTCCGCTCGTCTATCAACTCCGCATCGACAAAAGCCGGAGACTAAATTCTGAAATCTTAAGAAAGGTGCAAGCGCCTTGGCCTTCTGAATTTTTAGAACTCCACACTGATCGTTGCGTTACCATTTGTCGTCTTTTGACGGCTCTGCAGCTCAGTCTGTGCATTCAAACGCAAGGTCGTGCGGCGTGTCAGCGCCATTTCAGCGGCTGCGCCTAGTTGGATCGAATCGGCACCGACTTTGGAACTCTGCATTGTGATCGATGCATCACTTATTCCACCAAGCAGCGCATCGGTTACGTGCCGCCTACTATCAAGATAATGCATCCAATTCGCTGAAGTGCTCAGGCGCACTGCATGACCTTTGATCGTAAAAAGTCGGGCAGCCTGAAGTCCCGTTTGAAGCGCGTTTCTAATGTAGGAACTCCCCACGACTTTAGTCTCCAATAAACCACCAACACCTTCAGAGAACCCGTTCTGATTGTAGCCAAAAGAAACAAAGTGCACTGCGGGGGTAAGGATAAAGGGGCCTGGATTCAGCGCCACAGACAGACCCACCTGGGTAAGCCATTCTGTATTGCGGAATTTTACAGGCTGAGAGTTTAATTCTGCCGCCCGCTTCAACGTGTTATCTCCTGCTCCAAAGGAAGCGGCTGCGTCAAAGGCGACATTTCCCACCAGAACGCTTGCGTATGCACCACCATGCCAGGTTTCAGCGCTTAACGAACCGAGGCCCTCACCAAAACTGACGTTGCTGCCGCCCATGGCCGCACTCACGCCAAGCGTCAGCGTACCTATTTTGCGCTCAACTCCGGACACGTTTCCATAGTGATTACCCGAGTACCCAGGAGAACCCACCTCGCTATCCGCGTTGAGTCGCTGCCAAGTGCCATAGGTTGTTGACCATAAATTCAACCCCTTCTCTGCACGCTCTGGCCCGTACATCGATCCCAAGGCAAGTGCACTTAAATGCCCACTCAACCCGATCTGCAGCCCCTTGA
>JBILLC010000454.1:0-2790 GCA_044376275.1 Chthoniobacteraceae bacterium
ACCACTTGCCTCGAACCAAAAGGTGCACTCACCCCTTTCGTTCAATGAGAGAATTCTTGCCGTTTCGTTTTTATCCAGAACTCCGCCATCCTGTGTCTGAACCTGCACGGCTTCACCTGTGATTCCCTCAATATATCTAAGTTTCACTTCCACGCGCTGGCGCGCACTCACATCCACTGATGGAAAGACTCCGTTAGCATCAGGGTAAATCGCACGGGGCAGTCCCCCCAGCCGGACGGTGGCTAGGATTGGCGCCCCGCCAACCGAGTCGTCGGCCAACACCTCACGTCGCTCGGGCTTCAACTGGAGTGCGCCGATGGGTTCGAGCGCACCGCTGATAACACCCTCCAAATCGCTGAACTCGGACCGTGCCCCGGCCTCATCAGTGCCCGAAATAGCAGAAACTTCGCCCAATCTGCGCTTCAAAATCGGGAACAATACGATCCCAGCCACGGCTGCTAAGATCACTAATTGCACAGCCATCCGCACTTTTTTGATGCCCTGTCTTGTCATTTCATCTCTCCTCCTTTGTCCTCCAGAAAAACATTTCAACCCCGACCCGCGAGGAGCATTTCTGACAGGTTCACCCTCACAAATCGGAGCTGAACACACACACAGCCGTCCGTCCCGACTCAAACCGGCTCTATTCGCTAGTGGACGCCGAACAAATTCAGAGAGGCATTTGCAACCTGACGGCTTTTTGTTTACACAACGACATCAATTCTCTCTGCATGCACAGCACCATCAAGAACGTACACTTTATCGGAATCTGCGGCACTGCCATGGGAGCAGTAGCAGCAGCGATGCAAGAACAAGGCTATCACGTCACTGGATCCGACTCGGAAGTGTATCCGCCGATGAGCACATTTCTTGAAGAAAAAGGCGTGCATCTAAGCTCCGGCTATTCCGCAAAAAACCTACCGGAGAGTGCCGATTTAATCGTTATCGGCAACGCGATCTCGCGTGGCAATCCGGAGCTTGAAGCCGTTTTAAACAGCAGGCTGCGCTACATTTCACTGCCGGAAACGCTGAAACAGTTTTTCCTAAGCGGAAAACACAATCTGGTAGTCGCCGGGACGCACGGCAAAACCACGACAACTTCTCTGCTGACATGGATTTTGCAATGTGCGGGTCTGGCTCCCGCTTATCTCATCGGTGGCATTGCCAAGAATCTGGGACAAGGCTGCTCATTGCATCCGTCCCGCCATGTCGTGATTGAAGGCGATGAGTATGACACGGCGTTTTTCGACAAACGCTCAAAGTTTCTTCACTACCTGCCCGAGTTGGTGATTGTTAACAATCTTGAGTTCGACCATGCCGATATTTTCAAGGACCTAGACGAGATCAAAACAAGTTTTCGCCGGTTGATGAACATTGTGCCGGAGAACGGCATCGTGCTTGTTAATGCGGATGATGAAAATGCGACAGATGTCGCGCACGCATCGAGAGCGCCTGTTTTGAGCGTCGGGTTCGGCGAGAATGCTGCCCGCAGGATTGAGGATGCAGTCTACGGAAGCGGCGCGAAGTTTCGACTTCTAGAGACCGAGTTCACTATTCAAATTCCGGGAGAGTTCAATGTGCGCAACGCTGCGATGGCTATCAGCGCAGCACATTTTTACGGTATCCCGCTTAAAACTGTCCAGGCAGCGGTCGCATCGTTTGAGGGCGTTAAGCGGCGCCAGGAAGTACGGGGCAACGCGAAGGGGATTATTGTAATCGACGACTTCGGCCACCACCCAACCGCCATATCGCAAACCCTCCGTGCCATGCGGCATCAGTACCCGGGAAAGAAAATCTGGGCCATCTTCGAACCCCGCTCAAACACGACTCGGCGGGCGGTTTTTCAGGAGTCGCTTCCTTTGGCGCTCGCGGAGGCGGACGGGGTATTACTCTCGCAAGTTGCCAGGCTTGATCAACTCCCGGAGGACAATCGCCTCAACCCAATGAAAGTGGTGGAGGACATCGAGCGTCTGGGAAAACCAGCTTTTTATGAGAAAGGTGTCGGAGAAATCATCACGCGTTTAAAGCCACTGGTGAAACCAGGCGACATCGTTGCGGTATTTTCAAACGGAGGATTTGATAACATCCACCAAAGGCTGCTTTCCGAGCTCTAGTTGCCTGCCAAAGATTCAGACCATGGTATTTTCAAAAATCGGTGAATCCACATTAAGTGGTATCGAGGGTATCGGTCGGTTGGCTATTTTCGGTGTGACTTCCATGCGCGAAGCCAGGTCTGGCGGTAAGCTTTTCGCGCGTTTAGCGCGTGCGATATTTGAGCTCGGTGTACGGTGCATTCCAGTGATTGTGATCATCTCCACATTCACAGGACTTGTTCTCGGACTTCAAGGGCACCATGTGCTCTCGCGCTTTGGTGCCTCCGAGATGCTCGGGACCCTTGTTTCTTTGAGCCTTTGCCGTGAACTTGCTCCAGTTCTTGCCGCGCTAATGATCGCTGGTCAGGCCGGAACGGCTTTATCTGCGGAGCTTGGCATCCAACGTTCAACCGAGCAGATCGACGCGTTGGAGTTGATGGGTATATGCGCAGAGGGTTTTCTCGTAGGCACTCGACTATTCTCAAGCGCCTTTGTTTTTCCCGTTCTCACAGCCGTATTTGTCCTTGTCGGGGTGTTCGGCGGATGGCTCTCGGGATGTGTGATCATTCCAGCAGACACACCGACTTACTGGAGCGCCGTGCATCAGTCGATTCATCCGAAAGACGTTCTTGAGTGCCTGATCAAGGCGCTGGTTTTCGGTGGAATCACAATCTCAATATGCGCTTTTCAGGGATTC
>JBILLC010000375.1:0-3310 GCA_044376275.1 Chthoniobacteraceae bacterium
CTTTCAACTCGGATAAGCCCTTTGATGAATTTGTGCGGGAACAAATCGCCGGCGACTTGATTCCAGCCAAGTCGGTGGAGGATCACGCTGAAAATATCATCGCCACGGGTTTTCTAATGGTGGGAGACATCGAGATCGTGAACCCGGACAAGGCCAAGATGGAAGCCGATCACATCGACTCTCAGGTAATCAAAATCGGTCAGACTTTTCTTGGCATGACACTCGGCTGCGTGCGCTGCCATGATCACAAGTTTGATCCAATTGGATTGGAGGACTATTATGGAATCGCTGGAATGCTTCGCAGCTCGCCTTCCGCGCACAAAATGCCGGACATGGGGGTCTGGAGCACGCTCAACACCACCATACTTCCGGAAACTGAGAAGCAGCGTGCAGCGCGCAAGAAAATTGAAGAACAAACGCATCAGCGCATCTCCGATTTCAAGGCCGAACAAGAGAAGCTCACCGCAGAGAAAGCGGAGATTGTGAAGCAACTGGCAGCGGTTGGAAGTGGCGCCTCGATGCGGCAGGCACCAGACGCACTGCGGGCTGCAGAGGCACCTCAGGCCGCGGAGGCATCGCGGGCTGCAGGCGCCGACGTGCAGATTGCGAGGGCATCGGAAGCGGACAAGTCCGCACCCTCGGAAACAAACCAGACCAAGGCTGCGGAGAAAGATGCTCTCACAAAGCGCCGTGATGAAATTGACGCTCAGATCAAAAAGATCGCGGGCGATCTCAAGCACGCGGAGTTTTTCGAAGATAAAACGCCAAAGGCGTTTGCCATGAGCGATGGTCCTGCACCCGGGGACATGCCTGTTTATGTTCGAGGCAATCCCTATGCGCCCGCCGCTGTCGTGCCGCGTGGAGTTGTGAGGGTGGCATCGTGGGAGCCGATTCCAAAGATCCCCGAGGGCCAGAGCGGCCGCATGCAGCTCGCAAACTGGCTTGCAGACTCACGTAATCCGTTGACGGCACGGGTAACCGTGAACCGGATCTGGCAGAAGCTGTTTGGCGAGGGCCTGGTGCGCAGCGTGGATTATTTTGGAGCACGCGGCGAGACTCCCACGCATCCGGAGCTGCTGGACCACCTCGCGACGCGGTTCATGAAGGCGGGTTGGTCTCAGAAGACTTTCTTGCGTGCCATTGTGCTGAGCCGAACGTACCGGCTCGGCAGCGCCAATGACGCCGAGGCGATGCGCGTTGATCCCGACAACAAGCTTTTCTGGCGGATGAACAGGATCAGATTGGATGCCGAGGCTTTGCGTGATTCGATGCTTGCGATCAGCGGCGAGCTTTTACGCGAGGGTGGCGGCCCAGCGCTTGTGCTTGAGAATCCTGAGAACTGCGGAGCGCTTGCGTTGAAAGGAGTCAACCCGGCCAACTACACCCACAAGGTGCCCAGACCTTCGCAGGAGTTTGAGCGCACCGTTTATCTCCCGGTCTTTCGCAACAACTTTGCGGGGCCCGATCGAGTTCGTAATTTTTTCGACTTTGTAAACCCCGCGCAGATCTCTGGCCAGCGGCCCCAGACGGTTGTGCCGACGCAAGCACTGTTTCTCCTCAACAACGATTTACTGCGAAAGCGCTCTGCAAAGCTCGCAAAGGACATCATGGGGATCTCTCGGGAGCCGGGGGCGCGTATCGAGGAGATCTGGCTGCGCACCTTGGGACGCCCTGCCACCAGCGAAGAACAGAGTGAGGCTGGTGCATTTTTGGAAAGGGTCACCAACAGCCTCAAGGACCGGCCATCGTTTGAATGGCTTGCATTGACCGAGCTTTGCCACGGCCTTCTCGCTTCCAATCAATTCATCTTCCGATTCTGACGTTACTCAAATCCGCCTCATGAAAAACCAACTTCAACTGTCCCGTCGTGATTGGCTTCGTCGCTCCGCTTGCGGTTTCGGTGCACTGGCTCTGCAAGACGTTCTGCGGGCTGCCGCAAATCCGCTCGAGGCGCAGATTCCTGGATTCACGCCAAAGGCGAAGCGCGTTATCTTTCTCTTCATGGCGGGCGGTCCCTCGCAGCAGGATTTATTCGACCCAAAACCGTTCATCACCGGGAAACATGGGGAAACCATTGACTCGCCGCTGCGCAAGGAGGTGACTCAGGTGGGAACCGAAAAATACCTCGCGCTGGGTCCGGTTGCGCAGGTGCGGCCGCGCGGTCAGTCCGGGATGATTGTTTCTGACCTGATGCCGCACCTTGCCAGCGTGGCCGACGACATCTGCCTGCTGCGCGGCATGAGCGCAGACAACCCACAGCACGCAGGCGCAACCCTGCAATTCCATACCGGCAGCTTCGCCGAGGTGCGTCCCTCGATGGGCGCGTGGATCAGCTACGGTTTGGGCACTGAGAACCGCGATCTGCCGAGCTTTGTGAGCATTCAGCCCGGCGGCGTGAGGGAATACGGGTCAGCGTTCCTTCCTGCAATCCATCAAGGCACCGCTTTGAGCGTGCCGCTGAGCGACAAGGCGTCTCCAATTGAAAACTTGCGTAACGCTTCTCCCGCTGAAGATGCGCAGAAAGAGCGCATCGGCTTCATGCAACGGATCAACCGGCGGCTTCTTGGTGAGATCAATGGGGACGCCAACATGGAAGGGATGATCCAAAACCTTGAGCTTGCCTTCCGGATGCAGACCACCACGCCGCAGATTGTGGATATCTCGAGTGAAACAGATGCCACTCGCCAGCTTTACGGTGTGGACGGCAAGGAAACGGATAAGAACGCACGCGCTTGCCTGCTGGCCCGGAAATTAAGCGAAGCCGGCGTCCGCTTTGTGCAGGTGACGATGGGCGGATGGGATCATCATGGTAATATTCGCGGCAATCTTCCAAATCTTTGCGCTCAAACCGATCAACCTGTCGCAGCGCTGCTCAAAGACCTCAAGTCACGCGGACTGCTCGAGGATACCCTGGTGCTTTGGAGCGGTGAGTTCGGGCGGACCCCATGGAGTCAGGATCTCAGTGGGACATCACCAATCGAAAAGCACGGACGCGAACATCAGCCCGAGAGCTTTTGCGCATGGATGGCCGGGGGCGGAATCAAGGGTGGACTGACCTACGGCAGCACTGATGACATGGGGTATCGGGTGATCTCTGGAAAAGTCCATGTTCACGACCTTCACGCCACGATCTTGCACCAACTGGGCATTGATCATCTTAAACTCACCTCGCGTCACTTGGGCCGAGACTTCCGTCTCACTGACGTTTACGGAGAGGTGGTGAGGGAAATCCTCGCCTGAAGCTAAAATCCGACGCGTTGAATTCAATGCCGCGACAACGCTCAGGATCGTTTCCTAACGGCGCACTCGG
>JBILLC010000376.1:0-3302 GCA_044376275.1 Chthoniobacteraceae bacterium
AAGGGGCACCAGCTTTGGCAGACAAACGGCCAGTTTGCCGATTGGAGCACCGATCAAAAGAGTCTTTTGATATTGAACCGCCAAGGGACTTTGGAGAAGCGAGACCCTGTTTCAGGAGCCGTTTTATCGACCGGAGCCGCGTCTGTAGGAGGGTTTCATGATTGGATTCTCCACAATGGAATGGGGGCGCCAGATTGGACTCGCTGTCTGCTGCCCAGAGGGTTGAGCCATTCGCTGCGCTGTCTGAATCCATGGTCAGGCCAGGTGTTTTATGAAGTTGCCCCCACACATGGGAATCATGCCAGCGCGTTAATTCCACCTGGAAAGATCTTCGCGATGGTGGGCTCATCGTCGCGTAAGACGGCTGTATTGGAGCTGCGGAATACCGAATCCGGAAATCTTTGCGGATCGTTTTCAACATTCGCCTCGGTTTTAGGACAGGGCTCTTCGCCTCTGATCCGAGCGAAACCAAATGTGGTTGTCGTAAAATTTGGAGCTTCGCTAAAAATCTGGCGCTTCAATTTTATTGAACCAGCCATGCATCTTGCGTTTTGGGGGATGGATGGCACCCGGATAGGAAACTCAAGGCTTGTAGCGGTGCCTCACAATGCAAAGGTGGTCATGTTTGATGGCGTCCAAGGTGATCGCGAAAAGTCAAAAGTCGCAGAAGTGCCTTCCTCGTATTCAGCCTACGGAGCAATCTCCACCCCGGACGGCACGCGGTTACTCACTTACGCACATGGTTGCGTAGACGCGTATCGAGTTGGCAAATCCGCGCTCGAGCCACTCTGGCCCAAATGTAATTCCTACCCAAAATTGGACGGTTACCCTTTGGCGTTGCACCCGACTGAAGATCGACTTTGGACTGGCTCACGGGTTTTCGAGTTTTTCTCCGGACGCGAACTCGTGAAGGTCGATCGTGAAGACTTTAATTTCGGATCGAGTTCGGTTTGGGTCGGGTCCGACCGTGTCGCGGAAATTGTGCAGGCTGACAATTCGAAGTCGAAGTCTGCCGGGCCCTCTCGGGAATATTTCCAAATCGCGCTCTGGGATTCAAATTCAGGAAAATTACTAACAAAAACCCCTGCACAGCACGCCGAGTGGATTGCGATTTCTCCCGATGCCTTGCACCTTGCGGAGGCCGGCGCGGATAAGCGGGTTCGAATCCGCAACGGCAGCACCCTGGAAGTGGAGAAACAATTCCGGGCACATGACACTGAGTTGGTGGGTGTCGAATGGCATCCGAGGCTTCCATTGCTCGTCACCGTTGCGAGAGACGGTTGTTTCCGGATTTGGAATGTAAACGATCTAAAAAAGGTTGAGGAATTTACGTCTGATCCAATCCCGCAACAGACAACCGGCAAAAAATTGACATTTCTCCAGATCACACCCGATGGCAAGGAGTTGATGCTGCATCGCACGGGCGGCAGCCTCGTCTTTAAGCCTATCAGCTTTGGCAATTGAGTGGTTGCGCGCCGCAAATGGCTTACCGGCCAACGAGCGTCCCCGCTCGCGATGGAGGCATCAGCCCCGATAAAGCACAAGTGGGAGACTCAGCGAAGAGTGGCCCATTCTGACTTCTCTTAAGCGCGCAAACTTCGCGTTTGTTTACAATGGAAGAGCGGCTACCGCCCAGTGCTTTCATTTCACGGATGCTGAATCAAGCAAGTTTTGGTAAACACAAACGATGCAATCATGGTCAATCACCCTCCACGGACCAGCAGGCGTTCTCAGCACGGTCGGTACCAGTGAATCACAATTCGTGATCGGCACAGAAACTGCCAGCGATGTGTTCACGGTAAATGGCGATGGCATCGCACCCCGCCATGCTTGGGTGTGGATTAGCGAAACAGGGTTGCAGGTGGAGGCTCTCGGTGGCGGTACTCTGGTCAACGGCTATCAGATTACCGAGCGCGTGCAGGTGGAGTATCCGGCGAGTGTTCAGGTGGGAGATGTCACGTTGGTGATTGAAGTGAAAACGGTGCAGCCGGTGGCTGTGTCGCCTACTCCGAGTTCGATGGACATCACCATCCCCCAGCGGGCAGTGACGAAGAGTAAAGCAAGCATGGAGGTCACGATACCGCAGAGGACTCCCACACGAGCGAGTGTTCAGAAGGCTGCGTCAACAGGCACAACCGCAGCCCAGTCAACTGCCGCGAACAAAGCATCGCCTACTTGTGAGTATACCCTAGTCCGTGAAATCGCCAGGGGCGGCATGGGACAGATCTACTTCGGCGAAGATCCGCAGCTCAAACGCAACGTGGCCGTCAAGGTCAGCAGCGTGAGTGAAGGTGGTGAGGACCCCAGGTTTTCAAAGGAAGCAGAAGTGCTGGCTCAGCTTGCACATCCAAACATCGTTCCAATCCACAACATTGGCGTGGATGCAAAAGGTCGCCCGTTCTATTCGATGAAGCTGGTGAAAGGCCGCACGCTGCAAGCGGTGTTGAACCAGATCCGTGATGGCGATGCTGCTGCGGTCAAAGACTACCCAAGAGCCACCCTGCTCACCATCTTCCGCAAGGTGTGTGATGCAATGATGTTTGCGCACAGCAAGGGGATCCTGCACCGCGACTTGAAGCCCGAAAACATCATGGTGGGTGAATATGGCGAAGTGCTGGTGATGGATTGGGGATTAGCAAAGGTGCTGGGCGAACGCGAAGAGCAGGGCTCGAGCGTTTCACGAGTCAACGACACGGGTGACTACGGCATGACAATGGAAGGCGAAGTCATGGGTACTCCCCAGTACATGTCACCTGAACAGGCGATGGGGATGGTGGCTGAACTGGATGCGCGTTCTGACATCTACAGTTTGGGTGGAATTCTCTATGCGATCCTCACCCTGCGTCCGCCGATCGATGGCACGACCTTGGACGAAGTGCTCACCAAGGTGAAGAACGGCAGCATCAGCTCGATGGTCACCAAGCGCGGGGGCAAGGATGCGGTGACTGTTGGTGCGCCAACTGCCATGGGTGCTGAAGTGCCGGAGGCGTTGCAGGCGGTGACGCTCAAGGCCATGGCGACGGATCGCAACAAGCGCTACGCGAGCGTGGAAGCGTTTGCTGGCGATATTGAACGCTACCAGAACGGGTTTGCCACGCAGGCTGAGGACGCTGGAGCCCTTCGAAAGCTGGCTCTGTTTGTAAACCGGCACAAAGCGTTTTCTTTATCCTGCGCTGCGCTGCTGTTGTTTGGTGTGTTCTTTGTCATTCAACTCAGAGCCAGCGAAAGAGTCGCCCATCTGAATGAAAAAAGAGCCCTTGAAGAGAAGGAAATCGCTCGCCGCGCTGCTGCAAAATCACAGC
>JBILLC010000377.1:0-3300 GCA_044376275.1 Chthoniobacteraceae bacterium
TCCAAGACGGTGGCGGGATATCAGGCTTTGACGGCGGTGGGTGGGGAGGGGAGGAAGGTGACCGAGTCGTCCAGAGGCAACGGGCAGGGGGGCGGCGGGTGTCTATTGTCTGGCTGAAGAATTTGGTGGGTGTCTTTTTGCTGCCCGTGGCCTGGGTTTGGACGATCACGGTTTTTGGAGCACTTGGTCGTGAAACGTTTAAGAACCGCTTTTGGCAGACGGAAGATTTTTGGTTTTTTGGTTTGGGAGTAGTGCTTTGGATGGTGTGGTTTACGGGCAGCCTTTATATGCAGGGGGCTCCTCGGCCGATGCGTATTTACGTGTTCGGGCACGAATTAACTCATGCGATCTGGACCTGGCTTTCCATCGGCAGGGTCTCGGATTTCAAGGTCACCAAGGAGGGCGGACACATTGTCACGGACAGCCCCAATATTTGGGTGACCCTGAGTCCGTATTTCTACCCGGTTTATTGCGTCGCGCTTCTACTGGTTTTCTGCGTCTCGAGTTTTTTCTACGATTTCAGGGTTGAAACGCCCGAGGGGCAGTTGCTGTCGCCGTTGCGAGTGGTCTTCATGCTTTTCGGGGCGGCCTGGGCGTTTCACCTGAGTTTCACGGTTTGGATGATACGCAGGGGGCAAAGCGACTTACGGATGCATGGCAACTTTTTTTCGGTCGTTTTGATCTACATAATGAACCTGATTGTTTTCTCAGTGTTCCTTGTTCTGACCGCTCCCGGGGTGGGCATCAGTTCAATCTCGAGGGATTTGCTGCGGAATTCCACCGAGGTGGCTGATGGCCTTTGGAGGGGTGCTCTCGAGCTCTGGCGTGTGGCGATGGAGATCTGAAGGGCATTGTCGGGACCTTCGGAGCTGGGGATTCCTGAGGGGCAAATCTCGCCTCTGGTCTTGCCCCGGGGAATGGCGCCTGTCCGTGCTTGTGGTTGACATGAGGGTGCAGCTGAAAGCGGGATTTCGGCTTTGACCCGGGGCAGACCCTGAACCTAATTGGGTGGGAGGAGCGTTACGGATGAACTGAGAACTCACAAGTTTCGCATTTGAGAGTGCCTCTGAGCTCAGGCTGAAGTAGGGTAAATGCTGATTTGAAATAAAGTTTTATAATGAATTTTTGTAGAGGAGGTTGCTCATGTTAAACGGATTTTTCGGCTTATTTTCCAGTGATATTGGAATTGATTTAGGAACTGCCAACACGCTGGTATTCGCCAAGGACCACGGGATTGTGCTCCGGGAACCGTCTGTGGTGGCGGTTCAGGCGGGCACTAATCGAGTGCTCGCCGTCGGGGACGAGGCCAAGCGGATGCTTGGCAGAACGCCCGGGAACATTGTGGCAATTCGGCCTCTCAAGGATGGGGTGATTGCGGATTTTGAAATCACCGAGGCGATGCTGCGGCATTTCATTCAAAAGGTGCACGGACGCAAAACGCTTTTCCGGCCCCGTCCCCGAGTGGTGGTGGCCGTTCCCTCTGGCATCACAGAGGTGGAGAAGCGGGCTGTGAAGGACAGCGCTCTAAGGGCTGGGGCGCGCGAGGTGCACTTGATCGAGGAGCCGATGGCGGCGGCGATCGGTTGCGGGCTTCCGGTGCAGGATGCGGCGGGTAATATGATCATCGATATTGGCGGGGGCACGACCGAGGTGGCGCTCATATCGCTTTCGGGAATCGTCTACTCCAGAAGCGTGCGCGTGGCGGGGGATGAGCTTGATGAGGCCATCATCCAGTACATGAAGCGCGCTTACAACTTGATGATTGGGGAGCGCACGGCGGAGGATATTAAGATCAAAATTGGTTCGGCATATCCTTTGGAGCGGGAGGCCACCATGGAGGTAAAGGGGCGCGATTTGGTGGCGGGCCTGCCGAAAACACTGACCATCACCTCCCAAGAAATTCGCGAGGCCTTGCTTGAGCCGATTTCGACCATTGTGGACTCAGTGCGGGTGGCACTCGAACGCTGTCCTCCGGAGTTGTCCGCTGACTTGGTGGACCGGGGTCTGGTGCTTGCGGGGGGAGGGGCGTTGCTTAGAGGGCTGGATAAGCTTTTAACTGAGGAGACCGGGTTGCCGGTGCATCTGGCTGAGGATCCTCTGAGTGCTGTGGCGGAGGGGACTGGGCGCGCGCTGCAGGAGCTCAAATTCCTGCGCCAAGTTTCGACCACGACCGAAACACGGCACTGACAAAGGCAGGCGGGAGAAAGTTTTTTGATCAATGCCGTTAGAATCGGTTTTTTAGCTGCGAGATCGGCATGGTCCTCGGGGCCTCCGTCCATTCAGAACGCCATTTAGCATGAGGATTCGCTCGAAATTAATCGCGCTATCTGTGTTTTTGGTGGCGGTGATCATCTTGATCCTAGGCACGGGGAATCCGGCTGCGGTGAGGGGTGCGCAGTCGGCGTTTTTGGGGTTGCTATCACCCTTTCTGCGCTCGGGTTCGTCGTTGGAGCGCAAATTCAATGCGTTGCGCGAAGGACTCAAATCGATCGATGAATTGGAGCATGAAAATCGGATGTTGCGGCTGAGCAATCGTGAGTTGAGCGCTACCAATCAGACGCTTCGGGGGATGGAGGCGGAGAACGCAAGGCTGCGTAAAGCGCTGGACTACAGAGCAAAGGCTCCTTTCAAGCTGCTTTCTGCGCGGATCATCGGTAGGGATACCTCGACTTGGTTTAATCAAATCATCATCGATCGCGGTTCGGAGGATGGAATCCGCCGCGACATGCCCGTATTGACCGAGGACGGTTTGGTGGGAAAAACCACGATTGTCTCTGAGCATTCGAGCGTGGTGATTTTGATGTCGGATGAGAACTGCAAGGTGGCCGCTAGCGTTGAGAATTCAAGGGAGCAGGGGATTGTGCGGGGGGAAAGATTATCGAGCGGGTCGACTCCGATGGTTTCGTTGTTTTTTTTGTCAAAGCAGGCTGCGTTGACGCCGGGACAAAAGGTGATGACCTCGGGGGTGGGTGGGGTGTTTCCTCCGGGGATTCAGCTCGGGGCGGTGGAGGAGTTTAAGGTCCGGGAGTTGGACGGGGTTGCGACGCTGATCCCGGCGGTGGACTTGGCCACATTGCAGGACGTGTTTGTTGTGATTGGGGAGAAGCAGTGATGTTTTTTCTATTCATTCTTGCGAGTTTGCTGGTGTCGCTGGTGATGCAGCATTTTTTGGGGGCGGTGCCGCCATGGGGAGCGCGCGTTTTGTTGATGCCGATTGTGTTTTTCTACGGTGCGTTATCGTTCTCCACCACGGGAATGCTGGTGCTTGCTTTTGTGAGTGGAGTTTCGTGGGATTTGCTG
>JBILLC010000378.1:0-3296 GCA_044376275.1 Chthoniobacteraceae bacterium
AGATGGTGCCGATGGAGTCCAACAACGACGAGTGGATTGCTGCGGTCGGGTCTTATGTGAGAAATAGTTTTGGCAACAAATCCTCAACTCTTACCAAGGAGGAAGTCGCCAAGGTGCGCAAAGACATCGCGGCTCGATCCACGCCGTGGACGGTGGAAGAGCTTCGCGCGTTTGGTCCTCCGACTGTGGCGAATCGCGCGCAATGGAAACTCAATGCGAGTCACAACGCAGCGAGTGTAGCCAAGGCGGTCGATGGCTTGCTGGAAACCCGTTATGACACCCGAACCCCGCAGGTGCCCGGAATGTGGGTTGAAGTTGATCTTCCGCAGACCACCGAGGTGAACGGGGTGCGGTTGGAGCACGGCTCATCAGGAGGAGACTATCCTCGCGGCTATCTTGTGCAGGCAAGTCAGGATGGTTCCAACTGGAAGGACGTCAGTACCGGGCAAGGAAAGACAGGAGTGATGGAGATCCGTTTTGATTCGATCAAGGCAAAGCATATTCGCATCACGCAAACCGAATCAGCAAAGGGTAGCTATTGGTCCATTCACGAGCTCGAGTTGTTGCGTCCTGAGGCAAAGACTATCGCATCAAAGTAGATGGCTTTGCGAGCGCGTGATCGAGGACGGCGATCCTTGTTTCCTCTAAATTCTGGTGCGTCACGGTAGTCAGCGCTGGTTGCGCATGAGTTATCCGGGTGTCATCTGCCGCTGCGTGATTGGTGAATTGGGGGTGGCGCTTTGACTGATTCTTCGGTAGGTTTTTGAACAGTGGAGCGAGAGTGGATGACGGGTTAGCAGGGGTGCTTCGAGTGTTTCTTAATGAAAGCGTTGATCTCCTGAACCGAAATGAACAGCACGCTGACGGATCCAATTTACCCCTGTGCAGGCGGAGCTCTTTCATTGAGGGACTTGTTGTTTTGCTTTGCTAATCCAAAACATCAGGTGGGCGGTATGTCGCGCTATTCGGACCTTCACCTCAAAGTTGGTCAACCGGTGTGCTTGCGTTATGACGGTGAATTGCGTCCGATTGACGGGGGAGGGCGCCTGAGTGCTGAGCTTATTGAGGCCCTGATTCGTCCGATGCTTCGTGACGGGTTATGGGAATCATTTCAGGGGAATCCTCTCCATGATATCGATGCTTCGTGGCAATGGACTGAGCATGAAATTAGTTTTCGGCTCAACGTATTCAAAGATAACGACGGCCCAGCTGCAGTGATCCGTGCGCTCCCATCAAGCATACCAGCGGTTGATAAAATTGGTTTCCCCGACGAAGGAGTCTGGCGGAACGTTTGTAATCTTGAGAGCGGCTTGGTGCTGCTGACGGGTAACACCGGCAGCGGAAAATCCACCACCATTGCCTCGATTCTAAACCACATTAATCTCCATCGACGCGTGCGTGTAATCACGCTAGAGGACCCAATTGAATACGTGTTCAAGAGCGATAGTGCGCTGTTTTCTCAGCGAGAGCTGGGCCGACACATACCGTCGTTCGCTTCAGGATTGCGCAGCGCGTTGCGTGAAGATCCAGATGTTGTTTTTGTGGGTGAAATGCGAGACCACGAAACGGTTTCACTTGCACTGACGGCGGCTGAAACGGGCCATCTAGTGTTGTCCACACTGCACACTCGGGACGCCCCAGGTGCGGTGACCCGAATCATCGACATGTTTCCAGCAGATCGCGTAAAGGAGATTGCCACGCAGTTGTCGATGTCGCTCTCGTATGTAATTTGTCAGAAATTGGTTGCTTCTTCAGGTGGTGGCCGGCAGCCAGCGATGGAGGTGTTGAAAAACACGCATTCAGTCGCAAACCTGATACGGACGATGACATTCCACCAGCTTCCGATGTGTATGGAGACGGGGGCAAAAGACGGAATGAACTCCTTGGAGTCGCATCTTTGCGCACTGGTCCAGAGCGGCAGCATCTCACTGATTAACGCTATGGATGCCGCAAACGAACCTGCACTCTTGCAAATGCTGCTTAAGAGTTTGAGCACTCAGTCCGCGCCCGGCTCATGATTTCGTTTTCGGGCATACCAGTCCGACATGAATCAATCAGCTAAAGCTGGTCAACCTATGTAGACAGGTCTGGGACCTCAAAGCCTTTCCGATCTTTGCGTCGCAACATCGCATCGGCTTTTTCATTTTTGAAGAAGCGCTCTTTCTCGGAGTCGACTTTCAGGTGTGCTCCAAGGGTTAGCGGTGTGGCAGATATGTCCACCAAGTTCGCTTTGAGATGCTCCAGCATACGCCCCGCTGATTCACCCGCGACCGAGTCTGTCTTCAGAGCGTCTTTGATTTTATCCACAGAAGCTGTTTTGCCGAGGCGGTGCGAAATCCCTGATAGATGGCATAGTGCTGCAGAGATGTGGCCTTCCTCCGCGGGGCATGACTGGTTCTTCGTGCTCCGGTTTGCAACCGCCTCAAGAAAGTTTGCTGCGTGAGTCTGTTTTTCGCCTTCGATCCACTGCACGTCGGTTTGCTCCGCTGTTGGTTTCACAGATCCGAAGAGATGAACGAGTTTGCCGGAGCCATCGAAGGCGGATACCGACGTGTAGTTTGGAATGAGAACGTGTCCGTTCTCGTATTGTAAAACGACGCCGATTTGTGATCCGCGGTAGTTGTCCATGTCCTTCGATTCCGCGCCTGAAGTGAGCCCTCTGACTTCAAAATACAGCGGCGCTTTTTTGTAATTGTACGAGATGAACTGGGTGTTCGGTGTTTCGCCATCATCTACATATCCGAGTCTTCCTCCGATGCTCAAAACGGAAGGGGGCAGTCCGTGCTCTCCCATGAACCAGCGCGCGATGTCCACCTGATGAACTCCCTGATTGCCAAGGTCGCCGTTGCCGTAAGCCCAGATCCAGTGCCAGTCGTAATGAAGTTTCTGACGATTCAAGGGCAGCACCTCTGCGGGGCCGCACCAGAGGTCGTGGTCGATGCCTTCCGGTATCGTCTGAGGGCCCTCGACTTTGCCAATGGATGGACGCCGCTTGTAGCAGGTCCCGTAAGCGTATTTGAGTTTTCCAAGCGGCGAATTCTTCAGCCAAGCCGCCGCGGCCTTTAGCCCCCCGGAAGAGCGGCTTTGGGTGCCGCCCTGCACGATTTTGTTGTAGCGCTTCGCTGCCAATACGAGCTGACGCCCTTCCCAAACAGTGTGGGATACCGGCTTTTCCACGTACACATCAAGCCCGGCTTGAAGGGCCCAGATTGCCGCGAGCGAATGCCAGTGGTTTGGCGTTGCGATCATCACTGCATCGATTTCCTTGCTTTCAATTAGCCGCCTCACGTCTGTGT
>JBILLC010000379.1:0-3289 GCA_044376275.1 Chthoniobacteraceae bacterium
AACTCAGCCTGGACCGCCTCGTCTTCGTTCCGGCGGCCATCAATCCGCACAAACTCAACTCCGCCCCGCACGCCTCCTCCGAGTGCCGGCTTGCGATGCTGCGTGAAGCCACCCGGATCCAACCCCGCTTCTCGATCGACCCGCAGGAATTGGAGAGGGACGGCCCGAGTTTTACTTTCGACACAGTGAGCGACTACTCCCGTAAGTTTGCCGGGGCGCGCCTTTTCCTGCTAATTGGCGAGGACAACCTGCCCAAGCTTCATTCCTGGCACGAGTTTGAAAAACTCCGCGAGCTTGTCGCCTTTGTAAGCTTCGGCCGGGGCGGAGCCGGCGAAGGCCCGGCCGCTCAGGCGCAACTTGGGAAGACGGAACAACCCGTGGCGATCGAGCGGCTGAATCGAAAAATCGACATCTCTTCGACCGAAATCCGGACGCGCGTTGCGAAAGGGCTTCCCATACAGTATTTAGTCCCTGAGTCCGTGCGACTCCTGATCCAAACCCATGCCCTCTACAAACACCCCGTCTAGCGAATCCATTGCAATCCATTGCGCGGAAGCTGCTTCCAACAAAAAAGCCGAGCAGCCTGTAATCCTTGATCTGAGGGGCCTCTCCACCTTCACGGATTTCTTCGTCATTTGCTCAGGCTCGTCCGAGCCACAATTGAAGGCGATCGCGGATGAAATTCAGGATAAACTTCGCACAGACCACGGGGTGAAGCCGCTGCGCACCGATGGATTCCCGCTCAGTCAATGGGTGATCGTCGACTTTGGCTCCGTTTTGGTGCATATTTTCCACGAATCCAAGCGCAGCCACTACGCACTGGAAGACCTCTGGAGCGACGCTCCCCGCTTGGCTCTGACACCGCCACCCTCCCCTTCCCCCTCCTAGACCACACTCAATGCATCGCTCAAGCGACTTCCGCACACCAGCTCAAAGGCGCAACATGTAGCATCCCCCGCAGCCTGCTTCCAACTCTCACGCCCGGCGCAGCCGGCGGAGGCACGGGCAGGTTCACCTCCACCTCTTTTCAAAACCATGGCCCGCATCAGGGAAAACCGCCCCACTCCGCGCGAAGATCAAGACAGCCACGCGCCGGTCCACGAGTTCACCGGACTCGCCCTGCTTGCCTCGGGGTTGGTGATCTTCCTTTCCCTGATTTCCTACGCTCCGGCGGATCTTCCTTCGTGGCTGCCTTTTCATCAAGCCGCCAGCAGCGTCTCAAAACCAACGCTAAACTTCCTCGGTGTTTTTGGATCGATTTTAGCGTTCTTGACTTACTCTTTGCTGGGAAGTTCTGCGTACCTTTTGTGTGCAATGCTGCTCGGCTACGGCTCGGCAAAATTGATTCTGCCAGGAACCCGAATTTCCAGACGTGCTTTATGGAGCGTTTCATTTGTGTGCTCCGGTGCGTGCCTGGCGCATCTACTGAACCTTCCGTTACTGGATGCTGATCGCCTTGCACTGGTGAGTGAAGGTGGCTGGTTCGGAAAATTTGTTGGCGGCACATTACTTCAGACAGCGTTGGGCTCGATCGGTGCGGTTTCGCTACTACTGGCGATTTACGCGGCCAGCATCCTCTACATGACAGGGGTTGAACCGCGCGAAGTGCTGCAACTTCTCGTCGCGCTTCCACCCAAGGGACTGGAGTTGTTTAACGAGTGGAGGGCACGCCGTGCTGAAGAACGGGCGCTTCGGCAGTCGGAGCTGGAAATGTCAGTGAATCGGACCGGCCGACTTGAAGATTTTCCACCCGAACCGCCCAAAAACACGAGGCGCCGCCCACAACGCCCTTCTGCCGACTCCGAAGAGGAAGCAGCCGACGGGACGCAGGAAAATACAGTGCAACGCCAGCGTGCCAACGAGGTAATCGCCGCCGAAGTGAATACGCCAGCGGACGACTCAACTTCCTCCGCTGCCACGCAATCAGCTGATAAGGAAACTGCGGAGGAACTGGCCGCCACCCCCCAAGAACCGGCAAGACCTGCGCCGAAGATTATCGATGGCACAGCTCCGCAACCGCCGCGGCCGCGCGACTCAAAAAAGAAGACGGATTTTTCACTTCTAGAGAACGTCTCTTGCGAGGGATACCAACTCCCACCGATCGACCTTTTGGACGTTGTAGACGAGTCATCGCGTGAAGCAGTTGACCCCGCAGACCTGCTCGGACTCCAGAGCATGATTGTTGAAACACTCCAGCAGTTCGGCATCGAGGTTTCGCCTGGTGATATCACGCGCGGCCCGACAATCACCCGCTACGAAGTCTATCCCGCGAAAGGGGTCAGAGTGGATCGCATCCTCGCACTTGAACGGGATCTGGCGCGTGCGACCCGCGCAGAACGCATCAACATTCTCGCGCCCATCCCAGGTAAAGACACCGTCGGCATCGAGATCGCCAACTCCAAGAAACAAAAAGTCACACTGCGCGAGCTTTTCGAAAGCGATGATTTTGCCTCTGCAAAAGCCAAAATACCGATCGCACTTGGAAAGGACGTCTACGGCAAGACGATCGTGGCGGATCTTGCTGCAATGCCCCACGGCTTGGTGGCGGGAACCACAGGATCCGGAAAGAGCGTCTGCATCAACGCGATCATCGCCTCCATTCTTTACCGGTTCACTCCGGAAGAACTTCGCTTCATCATGATCGATCCGAAGGTTGTTGAGATGCAGATGTACAACACGCTTCCGCATCTGGTGGTGCCGGTGGTTACCGACCCGAAAAAAGTCCTTCTCGCGCTGCGTTGGGCGGTTGATGAGATGGAGAAACGCTACGCGATCTTCGCCAAGACCGGTGTTCGAAACATTGCTTCGTTCAACTCACGTCCGAAACCAAAAACCCAGAAGGAGCTCGACAACGAATTAAAGGCGAAGCAACAGCTGCTTTTCGACGACGCGCTTCGACCCGTGGTGGCTTCCAACTCGAATGCGGAGACTTCTTCAGATTCGGAGGAAACAACCACCCAAGACGAAGACCTTGCAGTCGCCAATGCGATGAGCCCCAGACCGGAGTCTCCAGATTCGGGGGCAGTGCTGAAGAACAGCGATTCAAGTGAGCTTTCGGATGAAAGTTCGGACGAGAGTTCAGATGAACTTTCACACGAAACATTGTCTCCAGACGCTCAAGCGAACACTGCGGAATCCGAAAACGAGGCTGGTAACAACGCAGACGAATCCGACGATGACATTGAAAGTCCCGAAGAAGGACATGATGAGGACTCTGAGGATGAAACCGCTGACAAGCCCATAGAAGAACAACCCGTGGAGGAACGCATCGCGGCAATGACCACCGTGC
>JBILLC010000525.1:0-2981 GCA_044376275.1 Chthoniobacteraceae bacterium
CGTCGTAACCTCCATCATCTGCCTGCTGAACGGCATTGAGCGTAAAAGTCGCATTGGTTGCCCCAGCGATATTCACGCCTCCCTTTCGCCATTGATACGCTAGCGGAGCCGTGCCTGAAGCGCTCACCGCGAAGTTTGCATTCAACCCACCATCCACCGTGATGCTCGCCGGCTGCGCTGCGATGGTCGGCGGCACATTCACAATTACCGCAACCGCGCTGCTAGTCACGTTGCCCGCGATATTGCCGATCACCACATCGTAATTCCCCGCGTCGGAAGCCTGTGCAGCCGGAATATTCAGCGCCGCACCAATCGCTCCGCTAATGTTCACACCACCTTTGCGCCACTGATAAGCCAAGGTGCCACCGCCTGTCGCAGTCACACTTAGTGCAACCGGTTGCCCCGACACACAGGTGACCGCCTGCGGTTGACTCGTGATTAACGGAGACGCCACACCGGTGAATCCACCCGACCAGTACACACCGTTGATTTGATTTTGCGCAAGAATCTGCCCCGGTCCTGACACC
Organism: Chthoniobacteraceae bacterium; assembly: GCA_044376275.1. Taxonomy (GTDB): domain Bacteria; phylum Verrucomicrobiota; class Verrucomicrobiia; order Chthoniobacterales; family Chthoniobacteraceae; genus Chth-196. Next base: position 528 of record JBILLC010000525.1, read on the forward strand.
GTGAGATTCGGAAGATTGATCGTGCCGGATGAATTATCGAACACGACGAATGCGCCCGATGCCACCGTGAGACTGCCGACGGATATGGAATCTGGTCCAAGGTAGAGCGAACCCGCCTCAACGACAGTGCCACCTGAGTGGGTGTTGCTTCCAGTCAAAGTCAGGCTGCCCGAACCGCGTTTGCGAATGAGCCCGGTACCGGTAATCGACCCTGCATAGCTCTGAATACCTGTGGACGAAAACGCGAGCCTCGCGTTGTTGACAATGTTCGAAGTAAAGCCGCTCGTCGAATTGAGCATCACCTCACCCGCGCTCACCGTCAGCGGCCCCGAGAAGGAGTGAGTGCCCGAAATCACGAGGGTTCCGCTGCCTGCTTTTTCAAGCGCGAAACTTCCTGAAACATTTGCAACGCTTAGAGTGGCTGCACTGACTGTCACCGTCGAAGAGGCATTTAAAACGGTCGAACCTGCGCTTAAATCCAGCGAGTTACTTCCAATGAAATTAAAGCTGCCGTTCCAAAACTGCGAAAGTGAGGGAAGCACTAGTGGCGCGGATGCGTCCAAACTCGCTCCTTGTTGAATCGTTAAACTGCCTGAGCCCAGCGCGCCAATCGACGCAAGCGAGAGTGTTCCAGAACCAATCGTTGTTCCTCCGGTATAAGTGTTGGCGCCAGACAAAGTCCATTTGCCGCTGCCGATCTTTAATACCGCGGTCGTGTTCAACGCACTGTTATTGGCAATGTTACCTGAAATCTCGGCAGTGCCCGCGGTGGATCCTTGAAGTGTCAGCGTTTTGGCCCCAGCGCCTGTAGCAGTAACACTACCGCTTAACAGCAAGGCACCCGATCCAGATTGGTCGATGACCCCGCCCCCGGTCGTCCCAGCCAAATTGATGATACGGTCGGTCGACTGTGCGCTACCAGTGACGACCACCATTCCAGTGTAACCGAGACTGCCGAGGTCAATAGTTCCATTCACGCTGTTTGCCGGAGCTCCAAGCGATGAGAATGTTCCGCCGTTCACTCGATTTAAAGTCGTCACACTCAAGCCACCGCTCTGGATCCACGTTTTTCCTGTGTAAGAACTGCTGCCCGAGAGCGTGATCACTCCAGTACCTGACTTTGTCAACGTCGCCGACCCTGACAATGACACACCGAAGCTGCCCGACACATCGCCAAGGCCAAGCAACACCGGCGCTCCGACGCCATACACGACATTGCCACCGCCGGAGTATGCGCCGATCTGCGCACCATTCTGCAGGATCACGGTTGCCCCTGCTGCGATCGTTAACGGCGAGCCCAGCGGCAGGGCGTTGATTCCATCCAACACCAGCGTGCCGGCATTCACTGTCGTGGCACCCGTGTACGTGTTTGATCCCGCGAGAAGCAAGGAACCAGAACCGATTTTTGTGAGTGAGGCGGCGCCCTGTATTCTTCCGTCCACTCGAACAGTGATGGTATCGATCCGGACTGACGCGTCGCCGGCAAGCGTCACTGTGCCACTCCCAAGATTAGTGCCGGCCGCGCCGACGATGCCGATGCTTCCTGACCATACCTGCTGCGTGAGCGCAGGCAGTGGAGATGCTCCAGCAGTGACGCCATCGAATGTCGCTCCGTCTTGAATGACGAGCGATCCGCCTCCCAGCGAAGTGGGCAGAGAGATTTTTAGCGTACCGCCAGCGATCGTGGTTGCGCCAGTGTACGTGTTCGCAACGGGCAACGTTAGCCGGCCTGGGCCCTGCTTCGTCAAACCGCCTCCGGGGGAGCCCGCAGAGTTCAGGAATGCCTGAGGAATTGTAATTTCAAAGCCGTTTGTATCAATGAAAGCGCCGCCGGTTTTCACAAACGAATTTGTGATACTGGAGATGAAAGTCGCGGAGTTAGCAGCAGCCTTGAGTACGCCGCCATTGAAATTGATGGTTCCATTCCCTGTCCCATTGGTGAAGTTCCGTGCGCTAGAGATGGTGCCTCCGTCCAAATTGATGGTTCCATTCCCCCCGTAACCTCCCAAATAGACAAAGTCAAAGGGGCTCGCGCCACCCGGTGAGATGATGTTGACCTGACCGCCATCCTTAAGCGTCAGAATCCCCGTGCCGAACTGTCCGCCGCCTTGATCGCCTCCCCCAATGAACGTTTTCCCGAACCCATTGCCGATATTGAGCACACCACCGTTTTCGATGATCGCATTCGCGGTGCCAGTAGCACCGTAACTCACCGCAAAATTTCCCGCTGCACCCATGGTCGCGGTACCACCCGCAATGTAGAGGGTCCCACCCGTTTGACCCGCGAGCGTGTTAACCCCGGTCAAGGAGCCGCCGGCAGTAATCATCAAGGATCCAGCCTTGATCCAGACCGCACCGGTCAGTGAACTTTGCCCCGTGAGATTCCAAGCGCCATTGCCCACCTTATTGAAATTGCCAGCGCCAGAGAGCGAGCCGCTGTAATCCGCAGAAAGG
>JBILLC010000380.1:0-3282 GCA_044376275.1 Chthoniobacteraceae bacterium
GTTCCCGGGCTTGCCGCTTCCGGGGATGAACTTCCAGCGTTTATCACGAATTGAGAGCACTCCTCCCTGTGTGCTTGAAATCAACAAATCGCGCCCAATCTCACCCCGCAACGCCTGCCCTTGATCACGCCCGTCGAGTGCGAGGAATTCAGCTGCATCACCACCTGCGAGCTTGGTGAAAGTCGCGGCGAAGTCGACCTGCGAAATTAAAGCATCCGAAACTTTGCCCTCAGGGACATGCCCTGGCCAACTCGCGATTAACCCCACACGGGTTCCTCCCTCCAAAATTGAATACTTACCTCCGCGAAACGGACCCGCTGGAGAATGGTTCGCCGCGTGGTTTAGCTCGACAGATCCATCTCGGTAACCGTCATCCAACACGGGACCATTGTCGGATGAAAACACCACGAGGGTATTGCTGGTGAGGCCATGCTTTTCAATCTCACTCAAGATGCGGCCGACCTGATCGTCGAAGGCCACCACGGCGTCGCCTCGCGGACCAAGCATCGTTTTTCCAGAAAAACGCTGATTCGGCAACCGGGGCACATGATTCTCGTGAGAGGCGTAGTAGAGAAAAAACGGACTGTTTTTGCTCCTTTGAATAAAGGCGCAGGCGCGCTCGGCAAAGACATCACCCATGTTTTCATCATTCCAAACAGCGGACTTGCCGCCCTTCATCCAACCGATGCGCCCCACGCCGTTCACCAGCGCCATATTGTGCCCGTGCGTCCAGTCCATCTTGAGCTTGGCGCGCTCCGCATCGTCTTTTAAGTCCGGATCGCCTTTGTAAGGTTGCTTGTAGCTCACCTCGATTGGGTCTTGCGGATCGAGTCCCACGACTTTCCCGTCCTCCACATAAACGCATGGAACCCTGTCTCCGGTGGCGGCCATAATGAAGGAGTAGCTGAACCCAATGTGATTCGGACAAGGGTTGATGGGCCGGTTCCAATTCACCTCGCCGTCGCCCAATCCCAAATGCCACTTTCCAACCACCGCAGTGGTGTAACCGAGCGTTGCGAGGCTTGCAGGAAGGGAGGGACGACCGGGGCGCAGAATCAGACGCGCATCTCCGGGCAACACACCGGTTCCCTGACGGCGCCACGCGTATTCCCCGCTTAGAAGCGAATACCGCGAAGGCGTGCATGTCGCCGAAGTACAGTAACCGGAGGTAAAACGCGTGCCCCTCGCCGCCAACCGATCAAGATTTGGGGTGGGAATCGCCTTTGCGCCGTAGCAACCCAGATCTCCCCAACCGATGTCGTCCGCGTAAAGCAGCACGATGTTTGGCGCCCGCCCGAAGGAGGGAAAAGCCGAAACAACCAGCAAGAGATATAGTTTAAAGATGCTTTGAAGGCGTGACATTCCTGACGCTGTCGCAGAATTCATCGGCTGCCAAGGCATCACTCTTGATCGGAGACAGACGCTGCCGCAGCAGCAGACGCGCGGGCGATCCGGACAAGCTCGGGATCGTCTGCCACCGCATTAAAAAAAGAAGCATACTTTGGCGCCCACCCCAGCGAACGAAGCCTGCCGTTGCGTACGCGTTTGTGAGTCCAGCCTCGCTTGCGATTCACATCGATCGGCCCCGATGGGGGGAGACTGATGCTGAAACTTTCCGCAAGTCGCGAGTAAAGCTCGATCTGAGAAATCGGCGAGTCATCGGAAACGTTGAAAAGTCCCGGAAGCCGAGATTGAACGATCTGGACGATGGCCGCTGCGGCGTCATCCCGATGGATCTGATTGAGCCAACGGCGGCCGTCGCCCTCGATCACCGCCTCGCCAGAAAAAAATTTGCGCAAAAGCACCGATCTTCCCGGCCCGTAGATACCCGCCAACCGCGCCACGGCCCCGCCATGCCCGAGCACCCAACTTTCCGTTTCCAATAAAACCCGCCCTGTTTCTCGAGGAGGCTCTGCCGCGCTTTGTTCATCCACCCACTCTCCCCCGGTCTGCGCGTAGACGGATGTGCTACTGGTGAACACGATGTGCCTCGGAGCCAACTCACCACAGAGGATTTGTGCGCCCCGCAGATAAACCTCTCGATAGACGTCCACCCCACCCTTGCTTGAGCTCGCGCAATGCACCACGGCATCCAAGCCGTGCATCGGCCCAAGCGTCTGCGCGACTTGGGCTGGATTGGCAATGTCACATGCAAGGACTGGAAAAGGCTCGGCAGCCAGAGCGAGCGCTGATTCATGCGAATGCGTACACCCCGTCACATCCCAGTCCGCCGACAATAGCAACCGAGCAGTCGCCAACCCAACGAAGCCACAGCCCGCCACGAGAACACGCGGCCGCCGTTGAAAGGTGTCGGTTGAATGCACAAACGGTCCGTGGAAGCGTACATCTTTTTCGAGCATGCTTTCGTTTTCAAAAACGAACGATCCAGTGAACGTTCCGCCCGCAAGAACCTCCGGGAGCCACTCAAAATCGTCCGCCCACATTTCATGATAAGGAACTGCGTCGAGGCCACACCACTGCGGAGTGGCCTCGTCGGTCTCGATCAATTCACCCTCGAAATCACGCGCCACAAACACCGCGCAGCTCAACGAATATCCGTCGGTGAATTGAAACCGCAGAAAACCCCGCTCCTCCAAATGCAGTGGAGTCACGCCAACTTCCTCCCGGGTTTCGCGGATTGCCGCATCGCGAGCCGTTTCACCGGGCTCCAATTTCCCCCCCGGCGCATTAATCTTGCCCGCACCCAATCCCCGCTTCTTCCGGATCAGCAGTACCTTGCCATCCTTGATGATAAAACAAAGATTCGCCCTTTCGCGGGGCATCCACCGGGTCCAGTCCATCCCGTTTGTTTAGGGCATCAATGAGACGGCAACCAGCTTTGTCGCGTCCCTGAGGTAAAGTTTTCCATCCGAATAAGCGGGCGACGCCCAGGTCTTGCCCATGAAGTGTGCGCGCCCGAGTTCCTCATATTTTTCGGAGGACGCGCGAACTAGGCGCAGTTCGCCGCTCGAGTCGAGAACCAGCAGAGAGTCGTTGACCGCAGTGACGCTGGCATAGTCTCCAAGGCCTGATTCCTTCCACTTGGTCTCGCCCGTCGCCGCATCCACGCAAACCAAATCACATTTGTTCCCGGGCCCGGGGCTGTAAAGGTACTTGCCGACTTGCGTCGGCGAGCTGATGACCACTTTCATTTCCATGTTTTCCCAATCTCGCTTGAGTCGGAATTCACCAGCCTCATTTAAGACGTGGAAACGAATCAGGCCGATGCTTGTGGAGGTCACGGTGATGGTCTCACCATCGATAACCGGTGTGGCGACATGT
>JBILLC010000382.1:0-3264 GCA_044376275.1 Chthoniobacteraceae bacterium
AGTCTGAGAAGGTTGCGCCGGTTCTGTCGCGTGCAGTCTTGTAGTTGAAGAGTGCGCGATAGACCGCCGAGCGACGAGGGGTGTCATGTGTCGATTTATCTGCATCCTTGTGAAATTGAGAGGATGGCGCTGCTTCTTCGATGACTTGCATGGGGATTGAAAACTTCTGGCAGTCTGGTCTGAGTTATAGCGGCAAGAAAGGTTTCTTTGATTGAACAAAAATTAACGCGCTGCGAGGACTTCGGCGAGATGCAGGCACTTCACCGATCCTACGTTCCGATTGAGCCAACCGCTGATCTGCATCAGGCAGCTTGAGTCATTACTGATCACGTAGTCGGCTTTTGTTTCGCAAATGGAGGCGCATTTCACCTCGGCCATGGCGGTGGAAATCTGCGGGTATTTAACGGCGAATGTACCCCCGAAGCCGCAGCAACTCTCCGCTTCCCCCATCTCGACTAATTCGAGTCCTTTTACGGCGCTAAGCAGGGTTCTAGGAGCAGCCTTGGTTCCAAGCTCGCGCAGGCCGTGGCAGCCGTCGTGGAAGGTCGCTCGGCCCTCAAAGCGCGCGCCGACATCGGTGACTTTCAGCTTGCTGACCAAAAATTCGGAAAACTCCCAGGTTTTGGATGAAAGCGTCTTTGCCTCGGACTCAAGCGAGTGTCCGTGGAATAACTCCGGATAGAAAACTTTGAACATGGCGCCGCATGAACCGGACCCAGATACAATGCATTCCGCATGCTTGAAGGCCTCCAGTTGCTTGGACGCGACGGAGCGCGCCTCCTCCCAATATCCTGAGTTGAATGGGGGCTGGCCGCAGCAGGTTTGGTTTTCAGGGAAATCGACCGTGTGTCCAAGTTGCTCAAAAATCCGGACCATGGACATCGCCACATTCGGGTAAAGGGAGTCAATGAAGCAGGGTACGAAGAGAGTGATGCGCATACGGCTGAGCGTTGTCTAAAAATGAATGACCCTGCAGGGTGTGGCAACCCTGCAGGGCAAAAGTCTCACAAAACTCTGTCCGTTTGGACAGAAGTATACCTGCGTTTAATTCACATACGCCGCCTCGTTGGAGAACAGCAATGCCTGCACGAGAGTTTCCCAAGGGGAGAATGTCACGCGTTGAACAGCTTCACCTTCGTTGGCAATCGCATTGCGGCCATTATTCATGCTTTGTGCACGCTTAACTTTGTCCTGGGCCATTTTGGCAGCATCCTTGGTAATCTGCGCCGTCTGCGCCTTCACGGACTCCTGTTTTTTGTTCTCGTTAATCAGGAAGTCCATGGCGAGCTTCCGTTCCACAAGGGTCGGGGTGCGTTGAAGCACAATTCGGAATATCGCGGTGATACCCTTGTCGGTGTTCTTCTCTACTGCGACGGCGTTCACCACTTCTGGACGTTTCACAATATTCTGCACGACCGAGGCGGAAAAAGCGCTATTCATCAAAAACAGTGCCTGCTGGGGCACGATGGTGCTTGTTCGCTTGGTATTCGGTTGATCTGGATTGGCCATGTCGAACTGCATCAGAAGGTCAGGCATGGCGGCACGGTCAATGTACGCATACACTGCGCGGCGCGGAATGAAGGGTTCGTCTGTCACGTTAAATGACGGTCCGCCAACGGAACTACGATCAAGAATTCCAGCCATGCTCAAGAGCGAGTCGCGGAAGGATTCAAAGTCAAGTCGACGCACGTTGGATCTCCATATCAGACTGTTGCTTGGATCCATTTTTTCGTAATCCATCGCTCCCGCGCCCTTCATGACGCTATTGCTTGACTGTTGGTAAGCCCGAGAAAGCATGATTGCCTTGTGCAAAGCTTTGACTGACCAAGCCGGCTTTGCTGGTCCCATGTCTTCCATGAACCATGCGCTCAGGAAATCCAAAAGCTCGGGATGGGAAGGTGCACCAGCTTGGTTTCCGAGATCATCCGGGGTACGCACAAGACCCTCTCCAAAGTGATACATCCAAACGCGGTTGACCATCACCCGGGCGGTAAGCGGGTTTGTTTTGCTTGCGATGGCTTTCGCCAGCCCGTAGCGGCCGCTTTCATCTTTGCCGAAAGGGGCTGATTGTCCCCCCTCGCTCAAAACGTCGATAAAACGGCGGGGGACGATTTTCACTTCTTCCCCGGGTTTCGGTGCATTGCCGCGTACGTATAGCGGCGAGTCTTTTGGCTTGGGTAGGTCTTCCAAGGCCATCGCGCGGACAGGGCCACCCTTGAATGTCAGCTTCAGCTGATTGATCTCATCCAAGCTTGAGCGGCCCTGAAGCCGTCCGCCCAATCGCAAACCCCAGTTACGAACGTCCTGACGAATCCGTTCTTCATTGACCTCAGAGGCTTGGACCAGGTTGAACGGGAAAGTTGCAAGCTCATATTTTTCTTTGTCCGCCGAGTTTTTTGGATCCTTGGTAGGGTCAGTTAGCGTGGCGAAAAGTCCGGGTACTTTCGGTTCGAAATCAGCCATGAATTTCGCAAACAAACTTGCCGCGCCGGTGATGTCCGAGGGCAGGGGACCTTTTTGTTGCGCGGCCAGCAGGAATTTTACAACTTCGGGAGATGCCTTGTCCTTGCTCTTTCCTTCAAGCATCATCTTGACGAGCGCGTCTCGGGCTTCGGGCTTGTCTGCCAGCTTCTGAAGTCTGCCCAGTTTGATGAACGGCCCCATGAACTTATGGTTCTCTCGGAAGACTTTGCCAACTGCGTCTCTGATCTCTTGATCATCCATTCTCAGCTTCGTGGTAATCTCAACCGATCGCTTTAACTGTTCTGGGGTAGGATCTGGATTTACATTCTTGGCAGTGAGCATCATGTACTCAAAGATACCGTCGGCATTCTTGCGTACCTTGTCGCCAACTTCTCTGATGATGCCGAAGTAGGCTTCGAGGGACTTTTTCTCCAAATCAGCAACCTTTTGATTGAATGCCATGAAGGCCGGTGAATTTGGGTCACCAGAAATTAGCGGCCCTTCCTTGGGTTCAGTGCAGCTTTCAAAGATCCCGCGTAGAGCGTAATAATCGGCCGCTGTGACTGGGTCGAATTTATGATCATGGCACCGGGCACACGCCAGTGTAAGCCCGAGCATCCCACGGCCGACCACATCAATGCGGTCGTTGATAACATCATCCTTTGTTTTAAACCGTTGTCCGACGGTTAAGAAGCCGAGCCCTGCGAGATTTTCCTTGGAGTTGTTGGGAACTTTGTCCGCAGCGATCTGGTTCAGAATGAACTGGTCATACGGCATATCCGAATTAATCGCTTTAATCAC